>CACZPF010000179.1 GCA_902782975.1 uncultured Lachnospiraceae bacterium | reverse complement strand
TTTCTCTTTTCTTTTCTCTAAAAAAGTCTATAATATCCGTTTGCAGTTACTTTCCGGCATAATGAAAAGCAGCCGCAGCGCCATAAAGGATATTTGCACACAGATTCAATATCCGCAGAAAATGCGGCCGCTTATGAAGACCCGAAGATACGAAAGGAAACACGATCTGTATGAATAATATGACAAAGGGGAATCCCCTGAAACTGATTTTGACATTTGCCCTTCCCCTGCTGATGGGAAATCTGCTGCAGCAGTTTTATAACCTGGCCGACACTGCCATTGTAGGGCGGTTCCTGGGGCCCGAGGCTCTGGCTGCCGTAGGGAGTACCAGCAGTGTACAGTTTTTGATCCTTGGCTTCTGCCTCGGGTCCTGTACGGGCTTCTGCATTCCGGTGGCCCAGAAATACGGCGCGGATGATCATGTCCACATGCGGCGCCTTATCTATCACAGCATGCTCCTGACGGGATGTATCGCTTTGTTTTTTACGGCTTCCTGTGCGCTTCTCTGCCCGAAGATCCTTGCCATCCTCTCCATTCCGGACAATATCTGGAGCAACACCTATATATACCTGCTGATCATTTTTCTTGGAATTCCTTTTACGCTGTTATATAACCTTGCCGCGGGAATTCTCCGGGCTATCGGTGACAGCCGCACACCTTTTATTTTTCTGGCGATTTCCACCATTCTGAATATCGTGCTGGACCTGGTATGTATTATTGTACTCGGGCTTGGCTGCGCCGGAGCTGCCCTGGCAACCATCACCTCCCAGGCGGTAAGCGGGATTCTCTGTATCCTGGTGATCCTGAGAAAATATCCGATCCTCCATATTCAGAAAAATGAACGTCTGTTCGACTGGCATCTGATCCGGACCCTTTTATTGATGGGAGCGCCCATGGGACTCCAGTTTTCTGTTACTGCCATCGGCAGTATGGTTCTGCAGTCTTCCATCAATTCCCTCGGAAGTATATATGCCTCTGCCTTTACTGCAGGTGTCCGGATCAATGCATTTGCCATGTGTCCTCTGGATGCCATCGCCACCGGTGTGTCTACGTTCTGCAGCCAGAACTTTGGCGCGGGAAAATCCGAACGGATCTATCAGGGATACCGGATCGGAATCGTTGCAGCGGCTTCCTACGGCGTCCTGATCGGACTGTTTCTGATCTTTCTCGGAAGAACCGCCTGCCTTTTATTCCTCTCACCCGAAGAGACCGTCATTCTCGATGCAGCTGCTATGTTCCTCCGGTGGAACGGCTACTTCTTCCCCATTCTGGGCCTTCTGAATGTCAGCAGGATCACCGTGCAGGGACTCGGGTTTTCGGGAAGAGCCATTTTGTCCGGCGCGATGGAAATGGTCGCAAGAATTTTTGTATCTTTTGTCCTGATCCCGAGATCCGGCTTTACAGGAGTGTGTTACGCCAATCCGGTCGCCTGGGTCGCTGCAGACCTGTATATTGTGCCTACCTGCCTTTACATACTCCACAAAGTGAGTGCCATGCTGGCGCCAAAAACTGAGCCCGGGAAAGCCTCTTTATCGCTGAACAAAACAGCCTGACAAGATCTATCCCCCATCTTCCTTTCGGCGGCTCTGTGCATAAAAAGAAAAAGGATGCCGGGAACTCTCCATCGAGTTCCCGGCATCCTTTTTATATCATTCCTCGTCGTAATCGAACAGACCTTCTTCGATTTCTTTCAGCATTTCCTGATAATAGCTCTCATGCGCATGGGCATGTGTAGATACGTTTACATGCTTTGTGACCGCAGCCGTGGTTTTGGGAATGGGCTGAATGGTTCCGGCGCCTCCTACGCAGCCGCCCGGGCAGGCCATTCCTTCCAGAAGGTAGCCGTTTCGCTTACCGCTTTTGGCAAGCTGCAGCATCTTGCGGCAGTTGTCCAGACCCTCCGCATGTTCTACCATAACTTCCCGGTCCGGATACTTTTCTTTAATGACATTGACGACCGCCTGCGCCACACCCCCGGTAATGGCAAAACGTCTGCCGTCTCCGCTGGCTCCGTGCATTGTGTCTGTTTCCGGCAGATATTCAAAAATTATACCCTTCGCGTCAAACATTCCCATGACCTCTTCGAAAGTCAGGACAAAATCGATATCACTTCTTATGCTGGTCCGGCTTGCTTCCAGTTTTTTGGCAGCGCAGGGTCCGATGAAGGCTACCTTGCATCCGGGATGTTTACGCTTGATGATCCTTCCTGTAAGAACCATGGGCGTGAGTGCCATCGAAATACAATTTGCCTGGTCCGGGAAGAGTTTCTTGACCATGACCGACCAGGCAGGACAGCAGGAGGTTCCCATAAAAGGCTTTTCAGCAGGAACTTCTCTGACAAAATCCTCTGCTTCCTCCAGCGTACAGAGGTCGGCTCCGATCGCGACTTCCACCACATCCGCAAACCCAAGGGCCTGGAAGGCTGCCCGCAGTTTTTCCGGCGTCATCTTCGGCCCGAACTGGCCGTCTACCGCAGGTGCGATAGCCGCATAGACCGGAACGTCGCTGCGGATCGCCTGAATAGTCTGGAAGATCTGCGCTTTATCCGCAATGGCGCCAAATGGACAGTTGGCAAGACACATGCCGCAGCTTACACATTTTTCCTGATCGATATCCGCTCTCCCGTATTCATCCGAGCTGATCGCCTTCATGCCGCAGGCTTTTGCGCAGGGCCGCTCCAGCCGCAGGATCGCATTGTAGGGGCACACCTGGATACATTTTCCGCATTTGATACATTTGCTCTGGTCGATGACAGATTTCCCGTTCTCAAAGTGGATCGCTTCTTTGGGGCACACTTCCTGACAGGGATGCGCAAGACACCCCTGGCATCCGTCTGTCACCTTGACGACGTTATCGGGACAGGCATGGCAGGCAAATTTGATCACATTGATCAGAGGCGGTTCATAGTATTTTTCAGGCTTAACACATTCTTCCGCTCCCTGAGAGACCGGCGCATGTTCCGAAGCTTTCCGCAGATTAAGGCCCATCGCCATACGCATACGTTCTTTTACGATCGCCCGTTCCAGAAAAACACTTTCCCGATAGGTGGAAACCTCTCCGGGAATGATCCGGTACGGGATCTGCTCCATCTCCGAAAGGTCACCTTCTTTATAATTGTAGGATAACCATGCAACCTCCGCATATACTTTCTTTCGAATGTCGTTGACTGATGTGTAGATACCTCTCATTCGTTCTTTCCCCTGCATTATTCCCGGCTGAAATATCAGTCCGGTTATCTTATCATTTCCGCCGCCCGACCTGTTTATGTCTTATCACGGCAGACCCTGGTACATTCCCTCACGCGCCTGTTTCATAATATGAGTATACCATTGAAAATTTATATATGCAATTACGACAGGAATCTTTTACACAAACATCGAATGAACGG
>CACZPF010000178.1 GCA_902782975.1 uncultured Lachnospiraceae bacterium | reverse complement strand
CGGTTCTCTGTCTCCTTTTTTTGTCTTTTCTATGAAAACAAACAAAATTGACATCATAAGGAGACAGAGCACCGTCCCCTGTCTCCCTGTCTCCTTTTCTCATTTTCCTTTAGTGTTCTGCAATTTCGATTTTTTCAAATACATCGACGGCACAGGCGGTTACGGTCCAGTTGGTCACATAATCTTTCATGACCATGGCAGTGGAGCCGTAGTACAGCGGAAGCAGCGGATAATCATTCATAAACAGATCTTCTGCTTCGTGGAGATACTGATCTGCCTCGGCGGGATCGGTGGTTGCAAGAGCCTTGGTAAGAAGTTCATCGTATTCCGGATTTCTCCAGCCGGTCTCAAGCGGAGGATTCTCTCCCTGATAGGTCTGAAGGAATGCCATCGGATGCAGATAGGTAGCTGCATCACCCATCGCTGCAACATCATAGTCCAGCTGGAGGATCTGATCGTAGAATACTGCCCATTCTGCACTCTCGATCTTGCAGGTGATTCCGAGGCTGCTTTCCCACATGGCTGCCAGAGCCTCGGCCACTTTTTTGGCATTGTCGTTGGTGTAGTAGCATACACGTACAGTCAGCTGAGAGGGATCATCATAGCCTGCTTCGGCAAGAAGAGCCTTTGCTTCTTCGATCTGCGGTTCCTCGGTGATGCCGTAATTACCGCCTGCTTCACGGAAATCCTGGCCGTCTGTCTGGATATATCCATAGGGAACATGGCCGGTGGCCGGTGTGGAGCTGGACTGAAGGACATCTTCGATCAGGGCGATCCGGTCTACAGAGATGGCCAGAGCCTTACGGACATTGACATCCTGAAGTGCCTCGGATTTGGTATTGAACATCCAGTAGGTGTTGCTGAACTGGGTGATGCTGTAGAAGTCGTCTCTGCCCTTCAGAGTCGGGATATCGGAAGAGGGAACTCTGGTAAGTCCATCCAGGTCGCCCTTTTCATAAGCGTCAAAAGCGGTGGAAAGATCCTGGAAGATCTTCAGGTTGATCTTGTCAAGTTTGACTTCGTCTGCTTCCAGATATTCAGGATTCTTTTCAAGGTAGATGCCTTCGCCCATATTGTAGCTTACCAGACGGAACGGGCCGTTGGAAACATAATGGTCAAAATCGGTCGCCCAGTCGGGATTGGCTTCTACGATGGCCTTATTGACCGGCATATAGGTCCAGGTAGCAAGAAGAGCCGTAAAATAGCTGCACGGGGAAGCAAGTGTTACTTCCAGAGTATAATCATCGATAACCTTGACGCCGACTTCGTCCCAGGTGCATTCTCCGTTATAGAAAGCGGATGCGTTTTTAATATAGTTATAGATCATGTAAGCGCCGGAAGCACCGAAGTCCGGTGTACACACTCTCTGCCATGCAAAGGAAAAGTCTTCTGCCGTTACAGGGGTTCCGTCAGACCATTTTCCATCCGGATTGAGATGGAAGGTCCATACAAGACCATCATCGGTTACGTCCCAGCCTGTTGCTGCACCGGGTACCAGTTCACTGTCTACGTCGTATTTTACAAGACCGGTAAAGCAATTGTAGAATACGGGACCTGCAAAGGAATTCAGGGTAAATCCGGGATCAAAACTGTCCGGGTCATCCAGAACCGCAAAGTTCAGAACCTGTTCGGGCTCTGCTGCCATTACGTTCACGGGAGCTGCTGCCAGAGATGAAATCAATGACAGAGCGGCCAGAATACCTACTGCTTTTTTCATAATGTTCCTCCTTCTTGAATAAAAAATGATATTTGCCCGAAGGGCAGAATATATAGACAAACCCTGGAATAGATATTCCCGGGATGCTATCATTTAATACAGATGGCATTTTACAAAATGTCCGGGGGATGCCTCTTTCATCTGCGGGTTTTGCTGCCGGCACAGATCCTTTGCATACGGGCATCTTGTATGGAAGGGACAGCCGGACGGCGGATTTACCGGGCTTGGCACTTCACCTTCCAGACTGGCCGATTCATGCGATGCCGCATACCGCGGATCGGGAACCGGTATGGATGCCAGAAGCCCGCGGGTATAGGGGTGAAGGGGATTTTTATAAATTTCTTCACTCTCACAGACTTCCATCAGATGGCCGAGATACATAACACCCACCCGGTGGGAAACGTACCGTACCATGGAAAGGTCGTGAGCGATAAAAAGATAAGTGAGCCCTCTTTCTTTCTGGAAGTCGCCCAGCATGTTGATGATCTGCGCCTGAATGGAAACATCCAGTGCCGAGATCGCCTCATCACAGATCAGAAACCTCGGATTCACCATAAGAGCTCTGGCAATGCAGATACGCTGCCGCTGTCCGCCGGAAAATTCATGAGGATACCGGTGAATGGAATCGGGTGAAAGATTGACCATCTTCAGGGCATCCCGGCATTTCTGCGCTACCTCCTCCGGATTTTTATCCAGTCCCGCGGCAACAAGCGGCTCGGCAAGGATCTCATGGACAGGCATTCTGCCGTTCAGGGAAGAATAAGGGTCCTGAAAAACCATCTGCATTTTTCTGCGGGCGTCCTTCAGCTGTTTCTGTTTCAGATGTGTGATATCCTCACCGTCCAGAAGGATCCTGCCGTCTGTCGGTTCGTACAGTCGGATGACCGCCCGGGCGACCGTAGACTTGCCGCAGCCTGATTCTCCTACAAGACCAAATGTCTCGCCCTCATTTATTTCGAAACTGACATCCTCCACCGCATGGACATAAACGCCCCGTCTTCCGGGGACCGGGAAATGCATTTTCAGATGTTCTACCTGCACAAGAGGTTTTGTTTTATCCATTCTCTGGTTCTCCCCTTTCCCTGGATTTTGTGATATCCGCAAAGGGATTATTATTTTTGGGGGCATCCTCTCGAAGAAGATGGCAAAAACTGGAATGACTCTCTGTCAGAGTGATGACGTCCGGCTTTTCATGAATGCAGATCCTGCGCGCATATTTGCAGCGTGCGTAGAAAGGACATCCATCCGGCGGAGCCAGAAGATCCGGCGGAGAGCCGGGAATCGGCATCAGTTTTTCCCCTTTATCCTGATCCAGGCGTGGAATCGAATCCAGAAGCCCCATGGTATAGGGGTGGGACGGATGTTCAAACAGTTCGACAGCAGTTCCTTCTTCCATGATCAGGCCTCCGTAAAGCACGATGACCCGGTCGCAGAGTTCGGCGACCACGCCGAGATCATGCGTAATAAAAATAACGGACAGATCCATGCTCCGGCACATTTCCTTTAACAGGAGAAGGATCTGCTTCTGAATCGTAACATCCAGAGCGGTTGTAGGTTCATCCGCAATAACGACCCTTGGATTGCAGGAGAGAGCCATGGCGATCATTACTCTCTGGCGCATGCCTCCCGACAGTTCGTGCGGATAGCAGTTATAACGGCTTTCGGGATCCGGAATATGCACTTTTTTCAGCATATCCAGCGATTTTTTTCTGGCATCCTGTTTGGAGATGCCCTGTGTATTCTGCAGGATCGCTTCCTCGATCTGCCGCCCGATCTTCATGAGAGGGCTGAGCGAAGTCATCGGATCCTGAAAGATCATGGAGATCTCGCCGCCCCGGATCTTCCGGAGTTCTTTTTTGGGGAGTGTGAGGAGGTCCTTTCCCATGTACAGGATCCTTCCGGTATCATGCCGCGCATTTTCAGGAAGTACCCGCAGCACGGACATGGCAGTTACGCTCTTGCCGCAGCCTGATTCGCCGACGATTCCCAGAACCTCTCCTTTGTTCAGTTCAAAAGACACACCGCGGACAGCCTGAACGATTCCGGCTTTTGTGCGGAAGGAAGTTTTAAGATTTTCTACCTGTAAAACAGAGTCACCATTGTTCATCAAAATCATCCTTTCGGCTACTTTCGGATCTGCGGATCGAAGGCGTCTCTTAATCCATCTCCGATAAAGTTAAAGGCAAACATAGCCACACAGATCGCGATGGCCGGGCAGGCCAGCTGATAAGGGGCAGAACGCATCATTTCGAGAGCGTCGTTGCACATCATGCCCCAGGAAGCCATTGGCGCAGAAACACCAAGACCGATAAAACTCATAAACGCTTCGGTAAAGATGGCGGACGGTATCTGCATGGTCGCGGTAACGATGATAGGTCCCAGCGCATTTGGAATCAGATGTTTCCTTAAAATATAGCCGGTGCTGCTGCCCATTGTCCTGGCAGCGCCGACAAACTCCCGTTTCTTGAGGGAAAGGATTTCGCCGCGCACCACTCTTGCCATATCCACCCAGTAAACAGACCCGAGCGCGATGATAATGCTGATCAGGCCGCCGTTATTAAAGAGCACCATGATAAGAATAACATACATCGTAAGCGGGATCGCACTGATGATATCCACGATCCGCATCATCACCAGGTCTGTAGTTCCGCCAAGATATCCGGAGATGCTCCCGTAGATCACACCGATCACCAGGGTGACCAGCGTCGCGACAAAGGCTACCGTCATGGATATGCGGGCTCCGTACATCAGGCGGACCAGGATATCCCTGCCAAGACCGTCCGTGCCGAGAGGATAGGATTTATTCCGGACTGTTTTTACGGGCAGCATGTTGGTCTCTTTGTCCTGCAGCCCTGTCGCTCCGTTTTTGTAACTGAGATAATAGGTTACGCCGTCAAGATCAAAAACATAGCGCTTATTCATTCCGTCGTCCCGTTTAGAGCGGATGACATCGCCGAGTACACCGTCCTTTGATACTTTGATCAGTTTGAAACTGGAAGACGCGTAATAGTATTCCCCTTCGATCTCATAAACAGAAAGAAGCGGAGCAGTACTCACATAGGAGAGTGACTGTTCATCGTATCGATGCTCCGAGAACAAGGGCCCTGCAAAAGCAAATAAAATCGTAAAAATGACAAGAACAAGACCGATCACAGCCGGTTTCCGCTTAAAAAACTGGCCTGTGATCTCTTTCCAGAGAGGCACGGACGGGCGGGCGATCTTTTCTATATCCCGCTCTTCGTCCGCGACCGGTTCCCAGATATCCGTTTTTAACTGATCCATTGACAAGGATCTCCTTTCAAGTCAGTGTCCGCATCAGGACAGGTGCAGCTGGATCCGCGGGTCGATCAGGCAGTAGATAATATCGACCACGAATACCAGGATCACGAGTACTGTTGCATAGAACAGAGTAAATCCCATGATCGCTGTATAGTCCCGGTTGGTGATACTCTGCACAAAGAACCGTCCCATTCCGGGAAGAGCAAAAATCTTTTCGACGACAAAGGAACCCATGAGAAGGCCTGCAAACATCGGCCCAAGCACGGTTACCACAGGAATCAGAGAATTTCGAAGACCGTGCCGCACGACCACCTGTCTCTCGGAAAGTCCTTTTACCCTGGCTGTACGGATATAATCGCTGCGCATGACATCCACAAGACTTGACCTTGTAAGCCGCGTCACAAAAGCCAGAGAATATCCGGAAAGCGCGATCATCGGAAGAACATATCCTTTCAGATTATCGACACCGAAAATCGGAAACCAGCCCAGCCGGAAGGCAAGAAAATATTCCAGCAGCGATGCAACGACAAAGGAAGGAATCGTTACGCCAAGTGTTGTGATAAAGCCGATCAGCGTATCCTGCCATTTCCCATGCTTCAGCGCAGCGATGATGCCGAGAGGAATACTGACGGCCAGTGTAAACAGCATCGCCAGAACCCCAAGGGTCGCCGAAACAGGAAAACCCTGCGCGATCAGATCATTGACGGACATTCCCTCATATTTAAAAGAAGGCCCCAGATCCAGATGAAGGATTCCCCCGACATAATCAAAAAATTGTACATAAAGTGGATCGTTTAAATGATATTTTTCATCCAGAGCAGCCTGGATCTCTTCCGGAAGACGTTTGCCCGCGCTGTAAGGCCCGCCCGGAATTGCATGCATGATAGAGAATGTGATCAACATGATGACAAAAAGAGTAGCGACCATCATACCTGCGCGCTTTAATAAGAAATGTATCATAAGTGCTCACCTTTTTTCTATTCAATAAACCTTATTTTACCAATTTAATGAGGCAAAGTAAAGAAGAAGTTTTTCACGGTTTCCTTTTTTATCGGCCGATGTTATGATGATGATAGAATCTGCATGTACTTGCAGAGAAGAAGATAAACGGAGGAGATTTGTATGTTGAAAAACCCGATTGCTTCGATCTATATGAAAGACGGATCCCTGATCCGCATCGAATTAATGCCGTCCTGCGCCCCAAATACCGTGAACAGTTTTATCTGGCTTGCCAGGAAGCACGTTTTCGATCATCATCCGGTTGAGCGTCTGGCCATCGACTTTGTGGTGGACGTCAGTTATACAGCTTATGGAAGAGAAGATGCAAAATACCTGATCGAATACGAGACAAAGGATGCCGGTTTTCCAAATACACTGGCCGCTCTTCCCGGAACCATTGTGATGGGCGGCTATGAAAACGGGATCGCCGGAGGTGAATTCTTCTTTCCATTGAAAGAGAATGACAAACTGACCTGGCATTACCCGGCGTTTGGACGTATTACCGAGGGGCTGGAAACAGTGATGTCCTGGAATGATCTGCCGGTTAAAACGGTGGATTTTCCACTTGATCCCTCTGTGCATATCACTGCGCCGGCGGAGATGCTCATCATGGAGCGTGTAGAAGTCGAAACCTTCGGCATTTCATATCCGGAACCAGTCCGGATCAAAGACGCTGTCCTTCCGGTGAACTGGGGCTGATCCTTATATACGGCCGTTCAAAGACTGTCCGGAGAACGTTGTGAGTCCGCTCCCGGCCTTGACCCCATGTGCATTTCAGGCGATTAATTGTGCTGATTAACCATAGACCCGCCAGAAAGATATTGATATGATATTAACAAAGACGGAAGTATCATGATTACCTGAATATAGAGAAAAGAAGACGGAGGGAAAAGGGATGTACGAACGTGTAGAACGTATTAAAAAGCGTGTCGTGGTCGATACGTATCCGATCTGCATTGAAAAGTACCGGATCACTCTGGATGTCCTGGAAAAAACGAAAAATGATCCGGTGATCATTCAGAGAGCGAAAATCCTGGACGCCACGGTAGAACGGATGCCGATCGCGATCGCTCCGGATGAACTGCTGGTAGGCGTCGGAGCAAGTAAACCCATGGGCCTTGAAATTGATCCCAACTACGGTATCTGGTCTCAGGATGAGATCGACTCCCTGATAGAGGACGGCTTTCAGATGGATCCTCAGGATGTCAAAGATCTGCAGGAACTGAACAAAAAGCATGATCCTGCTACCATGATCGGCCTGATGGGCGATGTATTTTATGAAAGTGAAAATGAAAGGATCCTTTCGCTTCTGAAGGCCGGGCTGATCCTTCCTCCCTGGAAAGATAAAGCAGCCGGCAGAGGCGTCGGCGGAGGTTACTGCCAGTCCGGCCTGGGCCTTGGACCGTCGCTGATCCTTCTTGCGGTGGATTACAGCAAGATCCTGACACTTGGAACCAACGGACTGATCCGTCAGTGCGAAGAGGAAATGAAGAACCTTCGGTACTACAACAAGGGAGATCTGGATAAATACCGTTACTACAAGGCAGTCATTATGTCCCTCCGGGCGATGAACAAACTGGCTGCGAGATATTCCGCCCTTGCTGCGGACATGGCGGAAAAAGAACAGGATCCCGTCCGCCGGCAGGAGCTTCTCACCATTGCCGCCAACTGCGCAAGAGTTCCCGCCGAGCCGCCGGAAACCTTCTGGGAAGCGATGCAGTGCTTCTGGTTCCAGTATCTGATGCTGAGCCCGTCCACGACCCTCCCGGGATGCCGTTTCGACCAGTATATGTATCCGTTCTATAAAAAAGATCTCGAAAATGGCGGTATAACACCGGAATTTGCCACCGAGCTTCTCTGCTGCCTGCGCCTTAAGGATATGGAACTGAACCGGACCTCCGGAAAGAATAACCGCAAGAAAAATGCCGGTATGGCCAAGTGGCATAACTTTACCATCGGCGGACAGAAGGCGGACGGAACAGACGGAACCAACGACCTGACCTATCTGATGCTGGATGCAGCGCTTATCACAAGAACACCGCATCATACACTGACGGTCCGCGTGCACAAGGGAACACCGGAAAAGCTGATCGTCAAGGCACTGGAAGTTGTGCGCGCAGGCCTTGGCCTGCCGGCCTTTGTTTCCGACGACAGCTATATTAAATGCTTCACCAGCCGCGGCGTGCCGATCGAGGACGCAAGAGAATACGTGATGACCGGGTGTCTGGATGCCAATCTTCCCGGCAAGTCCCGTACCGGTCCGGTTCCCATGGTGACGATTCCGCTGATCTTCGATATCTTCCGCCATAACGGCGTCAATGTGAAAAACGGAGAAGTCTGCGGCCTTCAGGTGGGAGACTTCAGCCGGTACCAGTCCTTCGAAGAACTATATGATGCTTTCGAAAAAGAACTTCGCTACTGCATGGAAATTGTAGGAGAGAAGAACAATGTAGAGCTTAAGATCACCCAGGAACTTCTGGTGGATCCGCTTAGAAGCGTTCTGATGTATGAAGGGGTGGAATCCGGTCAGGATACCTTTATGCGGACCATGCCTTTCGAAAACGGAGCGGTCATTAATCCTATCGGCATGGTGAATGTCGGAGATTCTCTGGCGGCCATTAAGAAGCTGGTATTTGACGATCAGAAATACAGCCTTGCAGATCTTCAGGCAGCACTGGATGCCAACTGGGAAGGCTGCGACCAGATGCATGAGGACTTCCTTGCAGCGCCAAAATACGGCAATGACAATGATTATGTCGATGAGATCGTTGCCCGCTGTTATCAGTCCTTCTGCGATATCTGCAGTGAGATCCCGACCATTCTGGGCGGCGTGCATATTCCGACAGGAATCTCCATCACGTCTCATCAGCCCGGCGGCCAGCTGACCGGCGCAACACCCGATGGACGCAGGGCAGGAGAGATCCTTGCAGACGGAACCATGTCTCCCATGCACGGCATGGACAAAAAAGGCCCCACAGCTGTACTGAACAGTGCCATGAAGATCAACCAGGATCCCTTCCAGGCGACTCTTCTGAACATGCGCTTCGCACCGGCTTCTCTTAAAACAGATGAGGATCTGGCAAAGCTGGGGGCCATGGTCCGGGCCTATCTGACCCATGGAGGAAAGCACATCCAGTTTAACGTGGTGGATAACTCGACACTTCGTGCCGCCCAGGATGACCCGAAAAAATACAGGGACCTGGTGGTCCGTGTAGCCGGTTACAGCTGTTACTTTGTACAGCTCACCAGAGCCATGCAGGATGAAGTGATCGAGCGTACACAGCAGACCTTGTAAGGAGGAACGTTTCGTAATTACCTGTATAACCACGAAACAGAACAGGAGGATATAAATGGCAACAGAACGTATCAGACGTATGGAAGCTGCACTGAAAGTGGATAAATTTCCTTTCTGCGCAGAAAAGCCGAAGCTGGTGATCGAGTCCTGGCGTCAGAATGAGGGTCTGCCCTCCATTTTAAGAAGAGCCGTGGCGACAGCGCATTATCTCGACAACAGAACGATCTATATCGACGATGACGAACTGATCTGCGGCAATGTAGCCAGCAGACCGATGGGAATGGAGGCTTCCTGCTGGGGACCTTTCTGGGATGATGAGGATCTGGACAGCATCCTGGAAGGCGGTACCTACACAATTACCGATGAAGACCGCAGGATCCTCAGAGATCTGGATTCCTACTGGGACGGCCAGAGCCGGCAGATGTATGAGTGGCAGGGGCGTTTTTATGATGATGATCGTATGTGGCCGTTTATCCGTTCAGGCGTCCTCTGTCCGCCCTGGACCAGCAAGGTCAAGGGCCGCGGATCAGGCGGCGCCGGATTTGGCTGGGGACTCGGCATCGGCCTGTCCTTCTTCGTTCCGGATTATAAAAAGGTCATCGACGAAGGAATCAAAGCGAGAGTTGATGAAGCGAAGGAAGAACTGAAAAACCTGAGGTATGTGGACAATGATTCCTTCGATAAGGCGGATTATCTGAAGGCCTGTATCATAGCTCTTGAAGCCATGCAGAGAATGTATCACCGTTATGGGGACGCCTGCACGGCAAAGGCTGAGGAGACAGCCGACGAGACCAGAAAAAAAGAACTTCTCCGCATGGCGGATACATGTCATAATCTGGCGGAGAACGGCGCAAGAGATTTCCGTGACGCCATCCAGGCCTTCTGGTTCTACTGGATGATGATCACCCATGGAACCGTGCCGGGCGGCCGGTTTGATCAGTATATGTATCCCTACTACCGCAAGGATATCGACGGCGGTGCGATTACGGATGATGAAGTGCTGGAACTCATCGAGTGCCTGCGGATCAAGATCATGCAGTTCAACTTTGTATCCGGCAATGCAAAGCAGCGGGACAAGTGGGCCGGCATGGCCAGATGGCATAATTTCCTGATCGGCGGTGTGGATAAGAGTGGAAAGGATGCGTCTAACGAGCTTTCCTACCTGATCATTAAAGCAGCTTATGAGGTGAGAACACCTCAGTTTACCATTACCCTCCGTGTGAATGAAGATACGCCGAAGGAGCTTATGCTGGAAGCCCTGAAACTGGTAAAGACCGGTATTGGAATGCCTGCTTTTGTATCAGACAAGAGTTATATCAACGGCCTAGTCGAGCAGGGCGTGCCGGAAGAAGAAGCAAGAGATTTTGCCCTGGCTGGCTGCCTTGATCTGAATCTGCCCGGAAGATCAAGAATTAATGCTCTTGGCATGTTCATCGTTCCGAAGGTCCTTGATATCGTCATGCACAACGGTGTGATGCGTGAGACCGGAGAACAGTTGGGGCCGAAGACAGGAGAGATGAAGGATTTTACTTCCTATGAGGATTTTGAGAAGGCCTTCAAGGAACAGCTCTATTACTTTATGAGTATGTACAACGAAGAGCACAATATCCTCTGCCGTGTGACCAGAGAGATCAACAACGATGTGGTTCACTCGGCATTTGCCTATGACGGCATCAAATGCGGCAGGGATATCGCCAACCGTAAGATGCCTTATGAAAATGCCTCCCTTTTAAATCCGGTAGGCATGATCAGTGTCGTCAACTCTATGGCCGCTATCAGGGAAATCGTATTTGAAAAGAAGCTGGCGACCATGGAAGAAATGTTCAACGCGATCGAGGCGGACTGGAAAGGTTACGAAGATCTTCATAAGCTCTGTCAGGATGCGCCTAAGTTCGGCAACGGCATCGACATGGTAGATAATATTGCGGCAGATCTGTATCAGTTCTGGGTGGATTCTGCGAAAACGTTTACCACGATCTACGGAGTTCCGCCCCGTCCCACAGGAATTTCCATCACAGCCCATGCACCGGGCGGCGCTTATACCTGTGCGACGCCGGATGGAAGATGCTGCGGGCAGACCCTTCCGGATGGTGTTGTGTCTCCTGCCCAGGGTACGGATACGAACGGTCCCACCGCTTCTCTGGCAAGTGCCATGAAGATCAATCAGGACTCTTTCAATGCGATGCTGCTGAACATGAAGATCCATCCGTTTGCGCTGAAAACGGATGAGGATCTTGAAAAGCTGGGCGCTCTGATAAAGACGTACATGCTGAACGGCGGCAAGCATATCCAGTTCAACGTTGTGGACAACGCCACTCTAAAAAAGGCGCAGGAAAAACCACAGGATTACAAGGATCTTGTCGTTCGTGTTGCCGGATACAGTACTTATTTCACTCTGCTTACCACCGCGGTACAGGATGAGATCATTGCAAGAACCGAGAACCTGCTGAACTGAAAATCACGCTTAAGCCGAGAAACGGCTGAATAATTAATTTTCATAAAGCCCTGCTGCATGATGAAACAGCGGGGCTTTATAAAGTTTTTGTGGACTCGAGGAGGTGTTCGACCTCTTTAACCCACGATAAAATGTTTTCCAGGACATTATAATAATTGGTTATTTTGACTAAAAAACAGATTCTTTTTATGTTTCAGGTAACTCTTTCAAAACGAGCCGGGAAATGGTATACTTTTTTCTGTGAATAACCGCCTGAGCCACTGGTTCGGACGGTTTTAGAAAAAGCTGCTAAACCGTTTTATTACCCTGACATGTCAGATTTTTACGTAACAGAGGAGGTAGAACATGCTGGAACGTATTCCCTTTAACGAAAGTGAAATGACAGTCATCGGAACGTACACATCCAGAGGAAATAATCCCCATATGCCTGAGCTTTCCACACCGGTGACACCAAGAGAAAACCTGCTGGCTCTTTATAAAGGAGAGATGCCTTTATGGATCCCGCAGTTTTTTGAGATCAAGCCGTTTGCTCCCAATGTGCTGCCGGAAAATAAAGTGCGCGGTATGGTGATGGAATCTCTCAAAATGTCCCCGGATGATTTTGGCGGAAAAGATATGTTCGGGATCGACTGGATCTTTGAAAAAGAGGTGGGCGGCGCCATGGTCCGTCCGGGAAATCCGAAAGTCAAAGATATTGAAGAATGGAAGGAAAGTGTTGAGCATCCGGATCCGGATTCCTGGGATTGGAGCAGAAGCCGCGAGGAAAATAAGGAATTTGTGGAAAAAATGTATGGTAAATGCGCCATGCGTGTTACAATATATACAGGATTTTTTGAACGCCTGATATCCTGGATGGATTTTGATAATGCTGCCGTCGCTCTGATCGATGAAGACAGTGAAGATACAGTCCATGAGATCTTTGATTATCTTGCCGATCTTTATATCAAAATGATCGGACACATTCATGAGATCTACCCGGTGGACATTCTGCAGCTCCACGATGACTGGGGCTCCCAGAGAGCACCGTTCTTCTCACTGGATACGATCGTGGACATGATCGTTCCCCATATGAAAAGAGTAGTGGATTACTGCCATTCACTTGGTATTTTCTTTGATCTTCATTCCTGTGGCCTGAATAAGATGATCGTTCCTGCCATGATCGAGGCAGGGGTGGACAGTTATCAGCCCCAGTTTATCAACAATACCTGGGATATCTACCGGACGTATGGTGATAAGATCATCATTTACGTGGTGCCGGACAATACCCCAAAGGGACTTTCGGCGGGGGAATATGACAGGATGGCAAAAGAATGGGTCAACGAACACATCGGAGAGTTTAAGGAACATCCCTTTATCATGCTTCCCACCCCGATGGATCCCTTTGGAAAATCCTATGTAGATCCGGCCTTTGTGGCAGGAGTCTATAAGTACAGCAGGATCGCTCTGCAGTAAAAAAGGAAATGAGGTGCTTTCATGCCTGCAGACAGAAGTGTAACAGCAACGATATTTAATATTCAGACCTACAGTATTCATGACGGCCCGGGGATCCGGGTGACTGTATTTATCAAGGGATGTCCCCTTCGCTGTGAATGGTGTGCGAACCCGGAATCAAACCTTACCCATCCGCAGCTCATGTTCTATAAGGACAAATGCACTGCCTGCCAGAGATGTATTCCCGTATGTCCGAATCACGCAATCTCCATTCGTGAAAAGGATGGGAAATATTATGCGTTCACTGATCGTTCCCTCTGCAAAGACTGCGGAGCCTGTGTCAGCGCATGTCTGAATGAAGCAAGAGAGATGGCCGGAGAGACTATGACGGTGCAGGCTGTCATCGACCGGGTCAAAAAAGATAAGCTGTTTTTTGATACCTCGGGAGGTGGAATGACGTTAAGCGGCGGAGAAATGCTGATGTTCCTTGCTTTCTCCGAGAATCTTCTGATGGCGGCGCATGAGGAAGGCATCTCGACGGCGACGGAAAGCAGCTGCTTTGCTTCTACAGAAGTGATCGACCGGGTATTTCCGCATGTGGATCTTGCCCTCTGTGATCTCAAGCACATGGATTCGCAGAAGCATAAGCTCTATACCGGTGTTCCAAATGGAAAGATCCTCGAAAACATAAAGCATATTTATCATGATTTAAAAGTGCCTGTATGGGCAAGGGTTCCCTGCATCACCGGTTATAATGATGACAAGGTCAATATCGCGGCGACGGCGAAGTTTGTAAAGAATGAGCTGGGAGACGATGTCCGCGTCTGTCTCCTTCCTTACCACAGGCTGGGAGAATCCAAAAATGAAAGTCTGGGGAAGGAAATGGACTGGTCAATCGAAATCCCGACAGATGAATATATGCAGGAATTAAAAGCGCTGGTGGAGTCTTATGGTCTGACAGCGCAGATCGGCGGCTGACCGGACGCGGCGCAGCGGCAGATTGAGAGAGAAATCTTAAGTAGATGTCTGGACGAATGGCAGGAAATATTACTGCCTGCAGTTTAACAACCTGCTGTTTTATAGAAAGGGGGTCATGTAGCTAATGGGAATTCGGGAATGTGCGCTCAGAAGTCAGGCTTTTTTGAGGCTGAAAGAAGTGTACGATAACCGCGAAGCGGAAGCCTTAAAATGGAAGGCTGCCGGGAAAAAAGTGATCGGAGAAATGGGATGTGATGTACCGGATGAACTTCTGATCGCAGCCGGCATGCTGCCCGTACGGGTTTACGCCTCTCCGGAGAAGAAACTGGTGGAAACAGATAAATATCTTGAATATGCCTTTGATCCGGTGGTCAGGTCTCAGTTCGAGAAAATCGTCGACGGGACTTATGGCAGATTATTTGACCATCTGGCCATTTCCAACAGTACAGATGTCGTTATCCGGATTTTTTTATACCTTCGTGAGATCCACAGAGTCGAACCGGATAAAAATGTTCCACCGGTAGAATTTATCGACTGGCTGTTTACCAGAAACCGTCTGCACCAGGTGAGAAACGAACATACCATTCAGATTTTTAAAGAAGCTGTGGAATCCTGGAGAGGGAAGCCGCTGACTGATGAAGAGATCGCGGAAGCAATGAAAATCTGTAATGACGACCGCGCAGCTCTCCGTGAAATGGAAAAGCTCCGTTCCGGAGAGGAAATCCGGATCAGTGGATGTGAAGCGCTGGTAATCATCGGGTCCGCTTTCTTTATGGACAGAAAAGAACACGCAGATCTGGTGAAGAAGGTCACAGAGGATGCTGCTTCCTGGGATGTCCTGACAGGACCCCGCCTTTTTGTGACAGGCAGCGATCAGGAAGATCTGTCTGTCTACGAAAAAATCGAGGATACCGGCGCAGTGATCGTCGGTGAAGACCATAACTGGGGAGACCGTTTCTTTGAAAGAGATTGTAATATATCCTATTCACCCATCCGGGCTGTCGTAGACTGCTACATGCTCCGGGAATTCAGCAGTAAAAAGGCATTTGTCAGCCAGAGAGTAGAAGCGCTGAACCGATGGGTGCACAGAACGAATGCCGAGGCTGTGGTTTTTTATACCAATATCTATGAAGAGGCTGCCAGCTGGGATTATCTAAGCCAGAAAAAGAGTCTCGAGGAGCAGGGAATTCAGACTGTAAACTTTGCGAAGATGGCATATCCGGTTGATAAAAATGAGACCTTTGATGAAACAATACAGGCCTTTGTAGAGAAAATCAACAGTAAAGAGGAGGTGCAGGCATAATGGCAGAAGAGAAAAAAGCGCCGGCTTCCAAGTCAGGTGTTGTCAAAAAGTTAAAAGCCACCTCCATTGCCAGTGCTTATCAGAAGGAATGGTTTGCAGGCTTAAAGAAACGGGTCGAGGCGGGAGAGGATTTTGGCTATCTGAACGCCGATGTTCCGATGGAGATCCTCCGGGCTATGGATATTCCTTTTGTTGTCAATCAGTGGTGGGCAGCCATCTGCGGCGCCAAGCGGATGACAAGAAAGTATTTCGGCCTGTTAAGAGATGCGGGCTACAGGGATGATCTCTGCAGCTACTGTGCAACGGCTTTCGCGGAAAGTCTTGATCCGGACGATCATAAAGTTGATGAGGAAGGAAAGCCTCTTGGCCCGTGGGGCGGTCTTCCGGATCCCACCCTGGCCATCACCAGACTTACCTGCGACTGTCAGAGTAAGATTTTCGAGCTGTTTGCAAAAAATCATGGCGCCGCTTTCTATGCCATGGAAAATACGGTTCCCCGCAAGGTTCCCCTTACCTGGTTCGATAAAGTACAGGACGACTGGGAGGACTTTTATGATAAAGACCGGTTGGATACGGCAGTAGAAGAACTGAAAGAGCTGATCCGTTTTCTTGAGATGAAGACAGGAAAAATGTTCGATATCAACCAGCTGGAGCGTGTCATGAACCTGATCAATGAACAGGAAAGCTATTACAGGAAAATCAGAGATCTGATCGCTTCCTGCCATCCGGTTCCGGTCACGGTCGTGGATACTATCAACGCGGTCATGCAGGCCCAGTGGCAGAGAGGTACAGAATGGGCAGTGGAACATGCGAAAGGCCTTTATGAAGAAATAAAAGCGCTGGCGGATAAAAAAGAAGCCGCCGTTCCCAACGAAAAGTACCGTCTGATGTGGATCGGCCGCGGGATCTGGCATGATTTCGGTTTCTACCAGAGGTTTGAGGAAAAATACGGTGCCGTGTTTATGTGGACCATGTATCTCGCCATGGGAGCAGATGCCTACATCCGCAACCATGTGGAAGAAGATCCACTCCGGGCTCTGGCAGCCCGTTACATCGGCATGGAGGATTTCCTTCATATGCCGCCGTGGAACAGCCAGTGGTATCTGCAGCAGGCCCGTCAGAATGATATCGACGGTGTGGTCTATATGGTTCCGGAGAACTGTATGCAGGCTGTAGAAGGCAGCTACTTTATCAAAAAGACCCTGGAGGATGCAGGAATTCCGGTTCTGACCTTCAACGCGGATCCCGTCGATCCCAGAAAATGGAGCGCCGAGACCATGACAGGTCTTGTGGAAGACTTTATCGAAAACCGGGTGATTCCTGCCAGTGAGGCGCGGAAAGGGAAATAATCCGGGATAAGACGACGAAGCTCAGACGACAGGTATGGATGTTATAAGTAAAGAATCCGGATGGAAAAAGAAATCTGGATAAAAAAGAAAAACTGAAACTGAATGAAAAAAAATTAATAGAAAAACGGAATAAAAAACGGAATAAAAAACGGAATAAAAAACGGAATAAAAAACGGATACAACAAGAGAACACAATTGTATTGATATCCCTTGATGCGATAAGCTGGATGTCTGGTAAATATAAGAGAAACCAGAATCTTCGTGAAAGGGGTTAAACAGGGAAAAATTTTACTGGTCAGAAGGAGGAAAAGGATATGGGAAAAGGTCCGCTTACCGGATACAGAGTCCTGGATATGACACAGTTTGAATCAGGTACAGTATGTACCGAAACACTCGCATGGTTCGGCGCAGAGATTCTTAAGGTCGAAAGACCGGTGGCAGGTGAACTTGGCAGATTTTCCCAGGCAGAGCCGGGAATTGATTCTTATGGCTTTCTTACCATGAACATGAACAAGAAATCCATCACCTGCAATGCCAAGAAGCCGGAGGGTCTTGCGCTTCTTAAAAAACTTCTTGCAAAATGCGATGTAGTAGTTGAAAACATGGGCCCCGGCTCCATGGACAGACTTGGCCTTTCCTATGAGGTATGTAAGGAGATAAACCCGCAAATTATCTATGCAAGCCTGAAAGGCTTTGCGGTGGACGGCCCCTATAAGGATTATCCGGCATTTGACCCCATCGCGACCCACACAGG
>CACZPF010000177.1 GCA_902782975.1 uncultured Lachnospiraceae bacterium | reverse complement strand
TGTGATCGTTTATGCGGCGTTTATCAGTGTGGGTGTGTTTGTTTTCTGGCCGGTTCTTCTGGTGACACCCGCCCTTCCGGCGTATCTGAACAGCTTTATCTACAACCGTATTCTGAAACGATACAATATGGATCTTAAATAATCAGGCAATTGCCTGTGAACAACTGCAAAAAGAAGGGAGGGTCAGGGCTTATGTATAACAGTCTGTATCGATATGATTTTGGCGGTGCTGCGGTGGGCAGGGTGGAACGAAACCAGAATTTTACTGCCAGCCTGGGTTTCTATCATAATGAGTATCAGATCCAGTATATTTTTGGCGGAGAGCGATACTTTTTTGCGGACGGGACCTGTTACAAGATGGAACCGGGATGCATTGCCCTGATCGATAAGAAAGCGATCGCTAAGACCTGCATCATCGGCGGACAATATCACGACCGGATGCTGATCGAACTGGAGGAGAAGTCTTTTCTTGGCATTGCAGGACCTCTGGGGCTGGATGTTTCGAACCTGTTTACCGTCCATCATGGTGTTTACTATGTGGGAGACAATGACCGGGCAGGCAGCTTTCTTAAGAAGGTAGAGCAGATCGTGGAACATGTGGAACAGCCGAATGCAGGCGTCCGGTTTAAGCTGGCTGTTCTGGAATTTCTTGTGGATTCTCCCTTATGGGACGGGAAGCGGGTAGAGAATATAAACGACCGGACAGCCAGATCTTCCGCTGAAAAGCAGAAAAGAGTACATGAAGTGGCAGATTATATCGCGGATCACTATGCGGAGATCACCTCGGTAGATCAGCTGTCGGAGAGGTTTTTCATGAGTAAATCCTACCTTTGCCGGATCTTCCGGGAGGTAACGAACTTTACGATTTCGGAGTATGTGAATTTGTACAGGATCGCCGCCAGCAAAGAGTATCTGGTAGATGAGCGCTACAGCATGACAGAGATAGCCAACCTGCTGGGGTACGACAGCCTGACCTATTTTGAACGGGTTTTTAAGAAACAGATGTCGATATCTCCGCTTCAGTTCAGAAAGAATGAACGGACCAGACAGGTAAATATAGTTTGAAAAACCGGTCACTTTTTACTATGATGTCACATTGCACAAAACGCATTGAAATATCCTCCTTGTAGTTGTATTATTTTGACAACAAAAGGTCCTGTAATTTTTACTGAATAGTACAGTAAATGAAGAAATGGGTTTATTAAGTGAATGTGAAACCTATTTTTCATGAATCTGGATCTGACAGGGCCTGCACTGGGGAACACTTAATACATGATCATATTTTTAAGGAGGACGTTATGAAGAAAAGAACAGTAAGTATCGTGATGGCAGCAGCCATGACCGCAGGCCTTCTTGCAGGGCATGTGATGCCTGTAATGGCAGAGGAACAGATCAATCTCCGTATGGCCTGGTGGGGTTCCCAGGACCGTCATGACAAGACAGTGGCAGCAATCGAGCTTTACGAAGAGCTGAATCCGAATGTGCACATTGAATATGAGTTCTATTCCTTTGATGATTATTTTACAAAGCTGAAAACACTGGTAGCCTCCGATGAAGTATGGGATATCTTCCAGCTGGGCGGCAACTTCCCCATGTATCTGGATAAGATCTATCCGCTGGATGAATTCATAGAATCCGGTGTTGTAGATGTATCTAAGATTTCAGAGGCCAACCTCAAGACGACGCAGGAAACAGACGGAACTCAGCTTGGTCTTACGAATGGTATCAATACCTATGGTATCGCCTACGATCCTGCCATGTTTGAAGAAGCCGGTGCAGCACTTCCAACCGAGAACTGGACCTGGGATGATTATAAGGCAGCAGCGGATAAGATCACCGAAGAGCTTGGCATCTTTGGATCTTCCACCTTCTTAAGTTCAGACTTTATCGCAGGATGCTCCACCTATATCGGACAGCAGGGCGACCTTGGACAGTATGGATTCTTTAACCTGGACCTTACCGGCATGGGATTTGATGATCCGCAGATGCTCGCACCGTTTATCCAGATGCGTGCAGATATGATCAACAGTGGATCTTATCCGGATGCAGGTGCTTCTGCAGAAGTTACCAACATTGAGAATGACTTCCTGGTTACCGGCGAAGCAGCCATGACCTGGGTCGCTGTTAATCAGTTCCCCACCATTTACAATGTCTGCAAGGATATGGGACGTACCCTGGCGCTGGCAACCGTTCCGAGGGTTACAGCAGACGGCAATTCCGGAGCCATGATCCAGTCTTCCCAGATGCTCTGTGTATCCCAGGATTCCGAGAACAAAGAAGCAGCTGCTGCATTTATCAGCTGGTTTGAGAATGATATCGACTGCAACAATATCCTTCAGGCAGAGCGCGGCATTCCGGCCAATGAAGATGTCAGAGCAGCTCTTGCCGCGACAGCAACCGAAGGCCAGCAGATCATGTATGATTATGTAGACATGGTCAGCGGATTCAAAGTTCCTGATGAGATCAATGTTCTTTCGCCGAGCGGCCAGGACGAAGTACAGGATAACTATCTGAACTATATTCAGCAGGTAGTTGCCGGAGAGATAACAGCAGAAGAAGCGGCAGAAAAAACGTATGCGGATGCTGCGGCTATCTTTGAATAAAAGCAGAGAATATCATATCCTTTAAGTAAGAAACAGAGGAAACAGGGAATTGCCATTCGCAGAAGTGTGAATGGCAATTGCTTACTTTGGGGCTGTCTGACTGGATTTTGAAGAACAACACAGGGAGGTCTTTTCCGTGAACGGTGCAAGTACGGCGAAAGCGCAGGGCTTTCGGAGATTTTGGAATAATGATAATACAGTGGGACATGTGTTTGCTGCGCCTTTTATATTCGGGTTTGTATGCTTTTCGTTAATTCCGATCTGTATGTCCTTTTATTATTCGTTTACCGATTATTCTCTGGGAACGAAATCTGCGGAGCTGATCGGATTCAAGAATTTTATAGAACTCTTTCAGGATGAGGTATTTGGAAAGTCCATTCTTAAGACGTTACAGTATGTTGTTGTTTCTGTGCCTCTGAAGCTGATCTTTGCTTTGCTGGTTGCCTTTATCCTGACAAGAAAGAGCAGGATGGTTACGCTGTACCGGTCCCTTTATTATGTTCCCTCGCTGGTGGGCGGTTCGATCGCCGTCGCACTGGTGTGGAAGCAGCTGTTTGCCCGGAAGGGGCTGTTTAATTCTGTACTGGTCAACATGGGCCTGAATAAGATCAACTGGTTCGGTGACCAGAATCTTGCGATCTATCCGCTGATTCTGATGGCTGTATGGCAGTTCGGTTCGTCCATGATCATCTTTGCCGCCGGCCTGAAGGAGATTCCCTCGACTTATTATGAGGCGGCGGAGATCGACGGAGCTTCCGGAATACAGAAATTCTTTAAGATCACGCTTCCCTGCCTTTCACCGATCATTCTTTATAATCTGGTCATGCAGACGATTTCTGCCTTTATGACATTTACCCAGGCTTTTGTTATTACAGGCGGCGGGCCGAACAACGGAACACTCCTGTATGCTCTGAACGTTTATAACCAGGCCTTTAAGTATAACAAGATGGGTTATGCATGTGCCATGAGCTGGGTCATGCTGATGATTATGAGTATCATTACGCTGATTATTTTCCGCACATCCAGATTCTGGGTCTTCAGCGAATCGGAGACCTGAATCGGGGATGAGGTTTTTCCGGCTGGAAAAACAAATGATGTGCACGCAGGAAAAAACGCTGGTTTCTGCGCTTGATGTATGAGAGGAGATAATCAGAAAATGAAATCGAAAAAGGTAACTAAGAAAATTCTGTATCATGTACTGGTACTGATCCTTGGCTTTTTTATGATCTATCCGGTATTGTGGATGATCAGTGGTTCTTTTAAGGAAAACGCGGAAATTCTGCGGGGAACGCTGGCCCTGATTCCACAGAATCTGAAGATGTCGAATTATGCGACAGGCTGGAGAGGGTTCGGTGGAATTACGTTTGCCACCTTCTTTAAGAATTCGTTTATCATCACAGTTATCGCAACGTTTGGAACGGTTTTATCTTCGTCCCTTGTTGCCTACGCATTTTCAAGGATACGTTTCAGAGGAAGAAAAATCTGGTTTACCTGTATGCTGGCGACCATGATGCTGCCGGGGCAGGTCATTATGATTCCCCAGTATCTGATCTACTACAGACTGGGTCTGGTGCCGGGGTATGTTCCGCTGATCCTTCCGTATTTCTGCGGTCAGGCATTCTTTATCTATCAGATGATGCAGTTTATGCAGGGAATCCCGAGAGAACTGGACGAAGCAGCTAAAATAGACGGCTGCAGTAAGTATAAAATCTATTCCAACATTGTCCTGCCTCTTCTGAAACCGTCCATCGTCACGACCATCATCATCCAGTTTTACTGGAAGTGGGACGACTATATGGGACCGCTGCTGTACCTGTCGCGGCCCAAGTCCTATACCGTATCGATCGCCATCAAGCAGTTTGCTGACTCCGCATCGGTTACGGACTATGGAGCCATGTTCGCCATGTCGACACTCTCACTGATTCCTGTGTTTCTGATCTTTTTGTTCTTTAACCGGTATCTGGTTGAAGGCATTGGGACAAGCGGTCTGAAAGGATGATCCCGGTCGTGGATCCGATCCGGAAAGCAGGCGGGGACAGATATGGCCGCCTGGTATTTCTGACCATCATTTCAAAATTGTCAACATTCTTATTTACGGGAGGAGGGTGCTGTGAATTATACAAACGTGACCTTCAGAACAGAAAACACGGTTTTACAGAAGCTGGTAGATTCTGCTGAACAGAGATGCCGGCAGAATATCAGAATGTTTGCCGGCTACAAGGTACTGATCGAAGGAGGAGGCTACCATAAGGTATGGCTTGAGACCCAGCCTATGGGCGGAGCGATGTATGCGTCACGGAACCTTGAGGCGGCTCTGGCAAATCAGAAGATTTTTATGGATCATCAACGAGAGGACGGCCGTCTTCCGGGGAGTATCGAGTACAAAGACGGGGTGCTGATCCCTCAGTTTGATAAGTTTCAGGGTTTCTGTTTCCCGGCGCCGGCACTTGATGTATGGTATCTGACGGGAAAAGATCCGGCCTATCTTTCCCAGCTTTTTGAAGTGCTGGAAAGGTTTGACCGGTACCTCTGGAAGGTACGGGATTCGGACGGAGACGGGTGTCTGGAAACCTGGTGCCGCTATGATACGGGAGAGGATGATGCGGTCCGTTACGGGGATGCGCCGAATGCCTGGGATCAGGAAGTACCTCCCGATGATTCTGCGGTTGTGCCGATCGCATCGATGGATGTCATGAGCTATTCCTATTCTGCAAGAGAAGTTATGGCAGAGATCGCGTCCATCTGGGGAAGAGATGATCTGGCCTCTGAACTTATAAAAGCTGCAGAACAGGTAAAAACAAAACTCCGGGATTATCTCTGGGATGAGAAAGCGGGTACACTTTTTGACCGGGATAAGAACCACAGAAGTATGCCTGTGATGCTCCACAATCCCCTGCGGGCCATGTACTGGAAGAGCCTTTCACCGGCGGATGCAGACCGTTTTGTAAAAGAGCACCTTTTAAATCCGGAAGAATTCTGGACAGAGATGCCGCTTCCATCGGTGGCTGTAAACGACCCTCTTTTCCGGAACCGGCCTTATAACAGCTGGAGCGGCCAGAGCGAGGCACTGACTTATCAAAGAGCGGTCAGGGCGCTGGAAAATTATGGATATTACTGCCTGATCCCCAGGCTTGGCCAGAAGCTTTTTGATGCTGTCGGCCCGGAGGGGAGATTTGTACAGCAGTTTGATCCCTTTACGATGCAGCCTTCCGGAATCGACCCGGATGGAAAAAAGCAGGAAGGATACGGCCCGGCGATTCTTTCTGTCCTGGAGTATGCAGGGAGGATGTATGGCGTCCATATCGTGCGGGATCATCTTGTCTGGGGCACCTGGGGAGAAGAAAACAGCACCTATCTGCAGGAATGGAACGGGCAGCGGTTTGAGCTGGAGCTTTTTAAAGGCAGGGCTGCGCTTCGGATCGACGGAAGGGAGATTTTTACCTGTCCGAGAGACATGCGTATAGAAACAGATCTTGCAGGCACCATTCTGGCGGAGAACAGGCTTTTATAGAATAATTGTCACTTCGTGACGCAGATCCGGCGAGGGAAACGCCTTGATCAGCGTTTTCCTGACTATCCGGTTTATGGTCATCTGACTATAAGCCGGATTTTTATGTCTATAAAACTTGTGCAGAATGACGGAGAATCTGTTCACTTAATCGGAATAATATGTTATAATCTTCTTGTGTGTACAAACGATCCTGTCATCATGGAGTTATGGTGAAATACAGTAGTACAGACTTTATGAAAAAGGAGGATAGGTGATTGGTAAAAAAGTATTTTGGACAGATTGGAAAACTGAAGCCGGAGATGGTGGAGGAATATAAGACGCTGCATGCGGCCGTCTGGCCTGAAGTACTGGCAATGATCGGGGAATGCGGCCTGAGAAATTATTCGATTTTTCTGACAGGAGAAACGGTTTTTTCCTATTTTGAGTATGTTGGAGAAAATTACGAGGCGGACATGGCTAAAATGGCTGCAGATCCGGCAACAAAACGCTGGTGGACTTTTACCCATCCCTGCTTTGATACCAGTCTGACAGGAGATTTTTATACAGACTGCGAGCAGATTTTTTATTTCAGCGGCGAGAGCAGCGAATGAGGGAGCGTAGAGAGTCTGTGTTTTTAGCAGACGTATTTAGCATTTATACCATTCAATTGATGCAGGGAAGGTTCGCACATGTCTGATATGATATGGCGAATAAAAGGAGTGACAAGGCTGATGACGGGTTACGGAAAAAGGGTCTGGGTATTTCCGGATGCTGAGCTCCCACCGCAGGGGGTAAATCTGATTCCCGGGCATGAATCGATCATTGTGACCAACACAGGAGATGAGGATGCCCATATTAAAATAACACTTTTCTATACGGACCGTGAACCGGATAAAGATATTCAGGTTACCGTTCAGGCAAGAAGAGTCCGGTGCTTAAGGACGAACGAGGAGAAGGATTTCGGGGCATTTATTCCCGAGATCGGCGAACAGTATGCCATCATGCTGGAAAGCGACGTCCCTGTCGTAGCTCAGTATGGAAGAGCTGAGCCCAGGGCGGTGGCTTTTTACACGACGCCCGGATATAGTGAGTAATTATAATTTTTGCGATTACCTACAGATAGCATACATGAGAGGAGAGAAGTATGAATACAAAAGATTTCTATGGAAAGATCTATATTCCGGATCATGAATATAAAGAAAGAGTTGCACGGGCTGCAAAAATCCTGGAGAGGGAAGGCCTGGATGCGCTTATCGTAAATTCTACCGAATCAGATTATGCCAATGCCAGATACTTTTCCGGTTACTGGCCTTTATTTGAAAGAGCAGGGGTGGCGATTGCTGCCAATGGCGATGCAGCACTGCTGGTCGGTCCTGAGAGTGCCGCTTACGGCAAGGACCGTTCCCGTCTTGATAAAGTATTTGTCATGAAGGAATACCGCGAAGGTGCAGACCCCGCTTATCCGGAACTGCAGGCTTCTTCTTACCAGGATGTATTTAATTCTCTTGGAATTCACGGGAAAAAGCTGCGTATCGGCGTCGCCAGCTATATGGATACGACGGTTATTATTATGGACGGGATTAAGAGCAACTTCCCCGAGGCAGAAATCGTGCGGGCCGATTATATTATGACAGAACTTCGTTCCATCAAATCCGCCAATGAGATCGCCTGCCTCCGTGAAGGCTACCGGATCGCCGAGCTGGCGTCCCAGCAGGTCATTAAGGAGATCCGGCCGGGCATGACAGAACTTCAGATGGTAGGAGTAGCCGAACGAGTTGTTTATGAATGCGGGGCAGAATACGAAGGCCTTCCAATGTATGTATTCTCCGAGGCATCCACCCGTCATGCCATTTCCCGTTCCTCATACCGGCAGTTCCAGAAGGGCGACATCGTTCAGCTGAACTTATCGGCAAAGATCGACGGTTATTCCGCAGCCATCGGCTATCCGGTGATTTTAGGCAAGCTGGAAGGACACCGCCGTGATGTGGTCATGTTCTGTCTGGAAGCCCACAGATGGACGACAGCCCAGGTTAAAGCCGGCGTACTGGCTTCAGATATCGCAAAGAATTTCTACAAATTCTATGTGGATAACGGATATCAGGATAACTTTGTCTACGGGCCGCTCCACGGCACCGGGATGATCGAAGTGGAAGCTCCCTGGGTAGAGACTTCTTCCGATTATAAGATGAAACCGAATATGACATATAATGTAGACACCTTTATTTCAGCCGACACCTTTGGATGCAGGTGGGAGAAGGGCGTTGCTGTTACCGAGGACGGATGCGATATTCTCTCACCGGAAATCGGAACTCTCTATGAACTGGACGTGTAAGCAGCAGGGAGTATTGCAATACCCACTATTTTAGAGGAGACAGATTTATGCAGATGGTAGATATGTTCTTTGATGAACTGGAGGATGCCAAAAACCGGAAGGTTCCCTTTATCATCCCGATCGGAACGATTGAATACCATGCGCATCATGCAAGCTGCGGAACGGACACGATGTGCATTACCGGTATCATGCGGGAACTGGAAAAAAAGAAAGAAATCGTGGTCTGCCCTCCCATCTGGTACGGGGTGGCCAGCTACGCGGTAGGCGGTCCGGAAACGGGAACCATTCAGGTAGATGTTGATGTCTATGAGCAGTATATTTACTGTATTCTTAAGTCCATGCTCTATGGCGGGAATAAGAATATCTACTGTGTGGTCCACCATCAGACAGAAGAAGGCGGCCTGATGCCCATGACACTTGCCTGCCACAAGGCAGCCAAAAAGCTGACCATGGAATATATGGAAGAGACAAGAGGAAAAGGCTGGTGGGGCAGCAATGATTATGCGGACTATTATGAAAATCTGGGAAGCGGCGATGACCCATTCTCTTATATCAAGGTCATTCCCCTGATCAGCAAAGAAGCACAGCATAAGAATGGAGGATTCGACCACGCCGGACTTTATGAGACTTCTATCATGTATGCCCTGTATCCGGATCATGTGGATCTCTCCCGCACGAAAGATAATACCGAGTGGTTCGCCGAAAGTGCCAGAGAGGTGACGATGGAGCTGGGACAGTTTATGGTAAAGAACACGCTGGAAGCGCTGGAAGAGATCATAAAGTGACCAGATAACAGACCTGTCGTCATGAATAGATCAGAAGACAGGTTATATGAGTAAAAATCAAAAGATATGGCAGGGTATCATCTCGAAGTGATTCCGGAAAAGAGGTAAGTTTGAAACTACGTTTCAAATCTACCATTATTGGCGCAGTAAATGCGCCATGAAAGGGGTAACTATGATCATCGGAAAAAGTATTCCAAGAATTGATGCTTATGATAAAGTAACCGGCAGGGCAAAATACACCGACGATCTGTGTGATAAAAATGCTCTGGTAGCGAAGATCAAACATGCAGATGCTGCACATGCTGTCGTGAAGGCAGTGGATGTGACGGAAGCACAGAAAATACCGGGAGTTGTTAAAATCGTTACATGCTTTGACGTTCCCCGGCACACATTCCCCACTGCAGGCCACCCGTGGTCTACAGACCCGGCGCATCAGGATGTTGCGGACCGGAACCTTTTAACCGACCATGTCCGTTACTATGGAGATGATGTGGCTGCCGTGATCGCGGAGGATGAGGTGGCTGCGTCGCAGGCTGTCCGTGCGATTAAGGTGGAATACGAAGAGCTTCCCTTTGTGCTGGATGTTCAGGAAGCCATGAAGGATGGCGCGCCACAGCTTCATGAAAAATTTCCCAACAACATTCTGAGTCATACGCAGATACGAAAGGGCAACTATGAAGAAGCCATCAAAGAGCCGGGGCTCATAAAAATCGAGGGCTGGTATGATACGCCTACCGTTCAGCACTGCCATATCGAAAATGCCGTTTGTTATGCCTGGGAGGAAGGCGGCCGCATTCATGTGACGGCATCTACCCAGATACCACATATTACGAGACGAATTATCGCGCAGGCACTGGGAGTGGACTGGGGAAAGGTCCGTCTGGTAAAACCATTTGTGGGCGGCGGATTCGGCGATAAGCAGGATGCGCTTTATGAGCCGCTCTGCGCTTTCCTTACAACACAGGTAGGCGGACGTCTTGTCAAACTGGAATGTTCCCGGGAGGAGACGTTTATTAACTGTCGTGTCCGCCATGCGATCCGTTATCATCTGATATCCTGGGTGAGGAGCGACGGGACCCTTGTGGCAAGAAAGGCGGATTGTTATTCAAACCAGGGTGCATATGCGTCTCATGGGCACGGGGTCTGTGCCAAGGGAATGAATTCCATTCCGCAGATGTATCCCTGCCCCAATATGGAATGTGATTCCTGGACAGTCTTTACCAACCGGCAGGTAGCAGGAGCCATGCGGGGATACGGAATGCCTCAGGTCACCTTTGCGCTGGAATCCCATACCGATGACATCTGCCGGAAGCTGGGACTTGATCCAGTGGCCTACCGCAGGCGCACAGTCATGCCGGTTGGATTTGTGGATGAATTTTCAAAGAATGAGCTTTATTCGGATACCTTTAACCAGGTCATGGACAAAGGTGCGGAATATATCGATTTCGAGAGGAAACGCAAAGAGTACGAAAACCAGACTGGAGATATCCGCCGTGGGATCGGGATGTCCCTTTTCTGGTATAATACGGCTGTATGGCCGATTTCTCTGGAATCGGTATCCTGCCGTATGGTCATGAATCAGGACGGCTCTGTCCAGCTGCAGCTGGCAGAAACAGAAATCGGGCAGGGCGCGGATACGGCCTTTGCCCAGATGACGGCTGAAACGCTGGGCATTCCGTTCGAAAAAGTACATGTTGTCACGAGTCAGGATACGGATGTTACACCTTTTGGCACATCCGCCTATGCTTCCCGCCAGACTTATGCCGCCGGCATGGCGATCAGAGACTGTGCGGAAGCGTTCAAAAAGCACATCCTGGAGGTGGCTTACACCTATACAAGGATGCAGCCCTATCTGATGGATATCGTGGACGGTAATATCATCCGCACCACGGACGGCAGAGTTCTCATGACACTGGCCGAACTTGCTGCCACCAAACTGTATGACCTGCAGAACAGTGAGCATCTGACCATGCAAAAGACGACCCAGCTTAAAAGTAATGCCTACAGCTTCGGCTGCTGTTTTGCGGAAGTGGAAGTGGACATTCCCATGTGCAGTGTAAAAGTTCTGGATATTATTAATGTACATGATGCGGGAACTCTCATCAATCCGGCGCTGGCAGAAGCGCAGGTGCATGGCGGCATGAGCATGGCGATCGGATATGCTCTTTCGGAAAAGATGCTCTATGATGAAAAAACAGGCAGGCTTTTGAACGGCAACCTGCTGGATTACAAGCTGTCGACCACCATGGACCATCCACATCTGGAAGCACAGTTCGTGGAGAACCCGGAACCAACCAGCGCTTACGGAACGAAGAGCCTTGGGGAACCGCCCGCATTGCCTGCGGCACCCGCGATCCGGAATGCCATTCTGCAGGCGACCGGAGTGGCTTTTGATGAAGTACCCATGCGGCCGCATCTGCTGTACAGAAAATTTGCCGAAGCGGGACTGTTGTAATTATAGTCAACGACAGAAAAGACTTGTCGTTGACTATAAAACCTCCGGTAGGATGCGCACAGATCTGCATAGGAAATATGCCGCTTTACGCGGCGCAGATCTGGCGCAGTAAACGCCAAAGTAAAGAGAACTTTGTCGTTTACTATATAATAATTCAGCCGACTATATAGGTTTAGAAAGGAGCGCCCTTCTATGTATGATATCAGCGCCATATATGAGGCATCCAGCGTAGAAAATGCCGTAAAGTTGAGACAGGAACATCCGGATGCAGTCATTATTGCAGGCGGCTCCGACGTGTTGATAAAAATCCGGGAAGGAAAGCTCTCCGGAGCTGAACTGATCAGCATCTACGGGCTTTCGGATCTTCGTGGAGTGACCATGGGGGAAGACGGGACGATCCGGATCGGTTCGCTTACTTCTTTTTCTCATATAACAAAGGATCCGTTGATCCGCGAACACATCGGTGTTCTCGGCGAGGCGGTAGATCTGGTGGGCGGACCGCAGATCCGGGCCATTGGAACCATCGGCGGCAATACCTGCAACGGCGTGACCTCGGCAGATTCTGCCTCCACCCTGTTTGCCTGGGATGCAGTGGTTGAACTGACAGGACCGGAAGGCGTACGGAATGTACCGATCGAAGAATTCTATCTTTCCGCAGGGAAAGTGGATATTCGGGAAGGAGAAATTCAGACGGCCATCCTGATTCCGAAGGAATCCTGGGAAGGATATAAGGGGCATTATATAAAATACGGTATGCGCCGGGCGATGGAGATCGCTACGCTTGGCTGCTCGGTGAATGTCCGTCTTTCCGAGGACAAAAAGACGCTGACCAGTCTTCGGATCGGTTTTGGCGTCGCCGGGCCTGTGCCTCGAAGAGCCCGGAGTACAGAACAGGCATTTACCAATGTACCGCTTACAGAGGATCTGCCCAAAGAGATCGGAAGAGCCGTTCTTGCAGACGTCAATCCCCGGGACAGCTGGCGTGCCCCAAAAGATATGCGCCTTCATCTTTGCAGCGTGATGGCGGAGCGTGCCTTTATAGAGGCTGCCCGTCTGTCCGGAACGGATCTGTATGGAAAGGCAGAAGGAAGAGGGTCCTCCTTTATGTGCGGAAGCAGGGAAGGACAGGGAGATACGGAGGCTGGCCATCAGACAAGTGAGGCGGCAGAGCACCAGACAGACAGCCGGGAGAACAGCGGGACAGGCAGCACACCTGCAGCCTGTGAAGCGGGAGGTGAAGCCAGATGACTAAGAAACAATACAAAATGATCACCTGCAAAATCAATGGAAAAGAACGGACGGCAGTTGTGGACGTACGTGCATCCCTGACGGATCTTCTTCGTAACGAATACAGCCTTACTTCTGTAAAAAAGGGTTGTGAAGTCGGAGAGTGCGGCGCCTGTGCGGTCATCATAGACGGGGAATGTTTTAACTCCTGTATTTATCTTGCCATCTGGGCGGACGGAAAGGAAATTACGACGGTGGAAGGCCTGGTGGGTCCGGATGGGGAACTGTCCGATGTTCAGCAGGCATTTGTAGATGAGACGGCCGTTCAGTGCGGTTTCTGTACGCCGGGGTTTATCCTTGAAGCGGAAACCTTCCTTCAGAAAGGGAAGATCTATACGGATGAAGAGCTGAGAAAGCTTCTTTCCGGCCATCTTTGCCGCTGCACAGGATACGAAAACATCATGCGCGCTGTAAAAAAAGCCATGTATGTACGAAACGGCGTGGAAGCGGAACAGAACAACAGATAAAAGCAACAGATAAAAGCAACAGATAAAAGCAACAGCTATAGCACTCATAGAGAGACAGGATATGCCTGAAAGGCTTTATGGGATATGGCAGAATGGAAAGCAGGGGGGGAGAAAGACCGGATATCATGTTAAATGCTGTTTATTGTAGTATAGCATTATTATCCTGGGCAGTACTGATCATATCTTTTATAACAGACAGAAGCAGATACAGGAATTGTTATCTGCTTGCTCTGACACTGGCTCTGACATTTTTCGCAATTACGTTTTTTGCCGGTGATTATCAGAAAGCTGTTTTATCTTTCACACTGATTACTATGATTCTTGTGCTGCTGGTCGTACCGCTGTTCCTGATCTGCAATGGTATCCTGATGCTTAAACGGGAGGGACGAAGTGCTGCTAATCTGCTTTCGCTTGGTCTTGGACTGATCATCGGACTGGGTGAAATAGCTACAGCTGCAGCTGTTTTGCTTCCGCAATTTGCCGGTGTGCAGTGGGAGATCGATCATCCTCTGGTGAAGGTCAGCAGGTTCAGTATGTTTGTGGGCGTATCCGTGATGTATTTTTCAGCATCTTTTGTTGTGTTTATGCTGTATTGTGTTTTCCTGCAGATTATTCCGAAAAAGAGGGATTTTGATTATGTCATCATCCACGGAGCCGGTCTTCTGGAGGGAGAGAAGGTTTCCAGGCTTCTTGCCGACAGGCTGGATAAGGCAATCGAGGTTTATCATAAAGATCCGACCCCGCCGGTCCTTATTCCGTCCGGCGGAAGAGGAGACGACGAAAAAATATCCGAAGCCGCGGCTATGGAGAAATATCTGCTGGAAAAAGGCATTCCTGCCGGAAAGATAATTATAGAGGATCGATCGGCGACCACCTTCGAAAACCTGGAAAATTCAAAGGCGATCATAGACGCGCAGGAAGGCAGCAGATACATCGCTCTAGTTACAAGCAATTATCATGTATACAGAGCACTGAGATACTGCCGGAAAATCGGGCTGAGATGTGTGGGTATCGGCAGCCGTGTGGCATTGTACTACTGGCCGAGCGCACTGATCCGGGAGTACATCGCCATCCATGCGGAAAAGAAACATCTTTTCTATCTGATCGCAGGGTGGATCCTGTGCATGATCCCCCTGTTTCTGTCATACTATTCATGAAATAAAGAAGATATGGAAAAAACCCGGGCCGGTTCTTTTGGAAAAAGCAGTACATCCAAAAGAACCGGCGCCGGGTTTTCTTTCTTCTATCTATAACGGGATCAGACACGCTGCCGGCATCGGATCACCGTGAAGGACAGCGGCGACAATCTGACATGCAGGTTTCCATCCTCAAATCCGGCGCTGCCTTCATGGGGCTTTACATTGTCCGGATCATCTTCTGTATTCGTTGCCTTTGCATCGGCATGATCAAGAACAATGCACTGCTGCACTTCTAACGCATTCTCGAATCCTCTGAAACAGACCTCCAGGGGCAGAGCCTCCTGAAGACTCCTGTTTACTGCAAAAATAGTGACTGTACCATCCTCGTTTATTACCGGAACTGCTTCAAGATAAGGAACATCCGAATAGTCTGTCGAATCGTATTTCGGGGAATCGATCTGCGGGCGAAGAACCAGACCGCGTCCGTACCTGGAATACAGAAGAAAGGTATAATATGGCGGCAGAACCCAGCAGCCGCCTCCCGTTCTGGTCCTGATATGGGAGATACAATTGACAAGTTCCGACAGGCATGCGATTTTTACCAGGTCCGCATTTTTAAGGATCGTGATCAGCATTGTTCCCAGGGCAGCAGCATCCTCCATGGTATAAGTATCTTCAAGAAGAGGCGTTGCGATGCCCCAGCGGGGCTTCTCCATGCGTTCGTTTCCGGAAACCGTATGCCAGGTATTAAATTCATCAAAAGAGATATACATGTCGTGGGTACTTCGTTTTTTAGCCTTTATATAAGAAAACAGTCCGCCGACTTCCCTGAAAAACTGGTTTGTAGAAATCGATTTAGCAAGATAATTGGGCGAATCATTTTTCTGATTGCTGATATAATGGTGCAAAGAAAGATAATCTACATAATCCCATGCCTGGTCAAGGGCCTGTGCATCAAATTCAGGGTAGGTCGGCATAAACGGGTTGGAAGACCCTGCCAGAACTGTTTTTATCTCCGGGTCGATAAGCTTCATGGCTTTTGATGCTTCGCGTGCCAGCAGACCATATCCGCTTCCGGTATTCTGCCCCACCTGCCATGGACCGTCGATTTCATTCGAAAGGCACCAGTATTTATAACCGTGCGGTTTTTTGTATCCGTGACTGCGCCGGAGATCCGACCAGTAGGTGCCCTTTTCCAGATTACAGTATTCTACGCAGTCCATTGCTTCCAGAACACCTCTGGTCGCCAGATTGACCGTCATCATCACATCGGATCCGTTGATTTGGGACCAGTCTGCAAATTCGTTCAGCCCGAATTCGTTTGTTTCGATGCACTGCCAGGCCACTTCTGCGCGGCGGGGTCTGTCCTTTTTCGGTCCGATGGAATCTTCCCAGCGAAAAGTGGAGGTATAGTTTCCGCCCGGGAAACGGTTCATCGTAAGATTCAGCGGTCTGATCAGCTGAAGGACATCTTTTCTGAACCCATTCTCATCTGCGGAAGGATGTCCCGGTTCATACAGACCTCCGTATATACAGCGCCCGAGAGGTTCAACAAATGAACTGAACAAATGCAGGTCTGTCTGTGAAATGGTGTAGTCTTTGTCTCGGTGCCTGACACCAACGTGGTAAAACCAGCGTCAACTTAAGAAATACTCCGTTTGGAATAAAGGTTTGCCTTAAAAATGGCCGACCC
>CACZPF010000176.1 GCA_902782975.1 uncultured Lachnospiraceae bacterium | reverse complement strand
TTGTAATGTTTGATTTTAATTATTTTACACCGACCAAAGTGGTCTTCGGCAGGGATACAGAGCAGAAAACGGCAGAGCTGATCCGGGAATTCGGCGGCAATAAGGTTCTGATCCATTATGGAGGGGGAAGCGTTGTACGTTCAGGTCTTTTAAAAAAGGTCACGGATACGCTGGAAGCAGCCGGCATCCCTTACGTAACACTGGGCGGTGCCGTTCCCAATCCGCATCTTGGCCTGGTTTATGAAGGTATTGAACTCTGCAGGAAGGAAGGTGTCGACTTCCTGCTTGCTGTGGGCGGCGGGAGTGCCATCGATTCAGCCAAAGCCATCGGATACGGTGTGACCAATGAAGGTGATGTCTGGGATTTCTATGATTATAAACGAAAAGCCGCAGCCTGCCTTCCTCTTGGGGTTATCCTGACGATCGCTGCTACAGGAAGTGAGATGAGCGATTCTTCTGTTATTACCAAAGAAGAAGGCCTTGTAAAAAGGGGCTACAGCAGTGATTACTGCCGGCCGAAATTTGCCATTATGAATCCGGCACTCACCATGACGCTTCCGGATTATCAGACGGCTTGCGGCTGTACTGATATTATGATGCACACCATGGAGCGCTATTTTACAAATGGCGGAAATATGGAGATCACGGATTCCATCGCAGAGGGACTTCTCCGTACAGTGATGGTAAATGCGGAGATTCTTGTCAAGGATCCGAAAAATTATGACGCCCGCGCGGAGATCATGTGGGCAGGCAGTCTGTCCCATAATGGACTGACAGGCTGCGGCAATGACGGCGGTGACTGGATGACCCATAAGCTGGAGCATGAGCTGGGAGGGCTGTATGATGTGGCCCACGGCGCGGGACTTGCAGCAGTCTGGGGAAGCTGGGCACGATATGTTTATAAAGAATGCCTGCCCCGGTTCAGAAGGTTTGCCGTGCATGTAATGGGTGTAGAGCCTTACGGAACGGATGAAGAGATCGCGCTTAAGGGAATCGAAACTCTGGAAGATTTCTTCCGACGGATCAATATGCCCACAAATTTAAGAGAGCTTGGTGTCGAAGCATCGGATGAAGACCTTACGGTCATGGCCCATAAATGTTACGTGGGCGCCGGCGGTCCCAAAGGATCCGCAAGACTTCTGGATGAAAAGGATATGCTGGCGATCTATAAGGCCAGCAGGTGACCCCGGAAACGGCAGCCGGAAGAAAATCATTTGCATAAACATATAGTTCGGCTGAGCAGACTGACTTTTGAAAAACAAAGACAGCCTGCTCAGCCGTTTATTGTTTGTTTCATTAGACAGCCTGATGAAAAAAGTGACAGAAGAGGGATATTCCATCCCAGCAGATTATTGACATTTTTTGTACAAATCGATATGATATTATAAGAATATTTGGGAAAAATAACAGGAAAAACGGAACAAAATGGTAGAAATGAGGAATATTTCTGCGATACCCTGATGGTTTTCAGGAGAATATTAGAGGTGCCAAATTGAAGCTGATACGGGTTCGATGTACGAATTGTGGTGCGGATTTTGAAAATGTAGAAGACAGCCAGTCAGTATTTCACTGTACTCGTCCCGGCTGCGGAGCGACATTTGTCGTAGAGCAGGGCCGCAGGTTTTCTGAACTTGAAGTGGAAAAGACTGAGAAAATTGAAAAATACCGGGAAGAGATCCAAAAGAGCCTGAGTCCGTTTGACGGAGGGCAGGCTTTATTCTATGCCCAGCAGATCCTTGCCCTTATTCCGGATGATTTCCGTGCCAGAGCCGTGCTCGCGATGTGTGATCTTAAACAGGGAAAGCCCCGTACGATGCGCAGGCTGCTGGAGAAGCATGCGGAATGTACGGAAGAAGAATTTGTGGAGGTTTTTCCCTATATTCTGAAGATGTGTGAATATCGGGAGCTGATGCTGCTGGATGGCGCCATCGATACTTATGTGTCTGACGCGAAGACGGTTTCCATGCTCAGAGTTAAGATTGAGGAGCGAAAAGACGATATCCGTCGTTCCAGCGAGCTGTATGCGGATATACCGAGAGATGTTTTTGTCTGTCACAGCAGCATGCAGGCAGACATGGCTTCTCAGGTGGTAGAGGTTCTGGAGAAGGATGGGAATACCTGCTGGATCAGCAGCCGTAATCTGATCCCTGATGCGCCGGATTATTGGTATGAGATAGAACGGGCGATCTCACGGTGCAGGATCTTTCTTGTACTGTGCAGCGAAGCAGCCATGCTGAGCAAAGATGTGCAGGCAGAGCTTCGTTATGCAGAACGTTAT
>CACZPF010000175.1 GCA_902782975.1 uncultured Lachnospiraceae bacterium | reverse complement strand
TCTGCGGGAGAATGGATTTCCTGTGCATTCTGCGCGTTTTTCTGTGTATTTTTCTTATCCAGCATTTCTTCGATATCCGCCACCATGCTGCGGACCCGGGTCAGTTTTGAAGCGGATACAGAAAGTTCATCCACCCCGATCCGGATCAGACGTTCGGCGGCCTGTGGATCTCCAGCCAGTTCTCCACAGATTCCTACAGGAATATTGTTTTTGTGGGCGGCTTCTGTTGCCAGTTCGATCATGCGGAGCACAGCATCATGCATAGGATCAAAATACGGATCCAGTCCCTTGGCTTCCCGGTCCACCGCAAGCGTATACTGTGTCAGGTCGTTTGTGCCGATACTGAAAAAACGTGCTTTTTTTGCCAGATCCGAAGCGATCATGACTGCTGCCGGCGTTTCGATCATCACGCCCAGTTCCGGGATTCTGTAACGCACTCCTCTCTGGTCCAGTTCTTCCGCGGCAATTCTGATTTCTTTTTCGACTTCCTCTACTTCCCATACAGAAGTGATCATTGGAATCATGATCCGGATATTCCCGTGAACGGACGCGCGAAGCAGCGCCCGAAGCTGCGTTCTGAACAGGTCACGGTATTCCAGGGATACACGCAGTCCCCGAAGTCCCAGGGCAGGATTGATCTCCCTGGGCATTTTAAGCCACAAGGCCTGCTTATCCGATCCGATATCCATGGTTCTGATCACAGTCTCATGTCCTTGCATGGCTTCCGCGGCATGCCGGTAAGCCTCAAACTGTTCATCTTCCGAAGGAGCATCTGGTCTGTCGAGGAATAGAAATTCCGACCGGAACAAGCCGATTCCGTCGGCACCTGTTTCCAGAAGATGATCTGCTTCCTCAGCACAGGAGATGTTAGCACAGATGACCGTTCGTGTATTGATCTGTGCTGCACGCATTCGCTGTTCTGATCGTTCTTTTATAGCGGCCGCCTGCCGCAGTTCTGCCTCCCGGATCGTTTCCTCAGGGGGATTAATGACTACGCTGTCTTCTTCTGTATTAAGAATCAGATTATCTCCATCTTTCACTTTTTTCAAGAGATCTTTCAGGCCATAAAGGTAAGGAATACCGAGATTTCCGGCAATCACCGACACATGGGAAGTGGGAGATCCTGTTTCGGTCAGGATTCCAAGAATGGAGTCGGTTCCGATCATCATGATCTCTCCGGGACTCAGCTCAGTACCGGCCAGGATACAGGGGGAGTCAGGCGCAGAAGGCATGCTGCCAATGATCAGAGAATTTAAGCCGGAGGCAAGCCCGCGAATATCTTCACAACGTTCGCGGATATAGTCGGATTCGTTATTTTGCAGCACGGCACAGATCTTTTCCGCCGCCTGAGCCACCGCTTCCGGAGCACTCAGGTTTTCTTCCCGAATGCGGCGGGATGCCTCACCAAGAAAATCTTCCCCATTCAGGATCATCATTTCCGCATCGATCAGGGCTTTATCTGCCGAACTGTCTTTCTCTTTTTCGGCAGAGAGCTTCCGGTTCATTTCTGCAACAGCTTTTTCAAGCTTCGCGTTTTCCGCCGCAGGCGTTTCCTTCTGATAATCTCCTGTCCGGCCGGAGCGGACGATGCATGCCTTTCCGACAGCAAACCCTGCCTGTGCTGTTTTGCATTCGTATTGTTTCATCAGAGATTCTCCTTCATGTATTGATAGAGTACGCGGAGTGCCTGCTCACTATCCTGGCCGGAGACACGGCAGGAAAGACGGGTGCCCTCTGTCGCTCCGAGCGCCATAAGACCTGTGATACTTTTTGCGGAACTGGTTTTTCCATTGGCTTCTATGGTAATTTCACAGTTATATCGCTTTGCGATTTCGACGATCCCGGCTGCCGGACGGGCATGAATACCGGTTTTATCAGTGATTACAAAGTCAAAATGGTCTCCTTCAGGGAGGCCGTCAGAAGATCTGAAAATCAGATCCTGCCGGGTAATCATTCTGTGCCGCCCCGGTACGGGGATGGTATAAGCTTTTTCCGGAGCCGTGCCGGATGGAGAAGTGCTTACAGTATTGACTGGAGCAGGATCTCCGGCTGGTGATTTTTCCAGCAGAGCTTTCAGTTCATCCGCCACAAATTGTACAGTCGTGCCAATTACGATCTGGAGGCTGTTTTTTCCCGGACGGATCAACCCCAGCGCACCGGCAGAGCGGATCGCACCATCATCAACTTTATCCATATCTTTTATTTCCAGTCTCAGACGGGTAATGCAGTTATCCACGGAAAGAAGGTTTCCGCCTCCTCCAAGTCCAAGAAGAATAGCCTGGGCCATTGAAGTATATTTCCCGTCGGATGAAGCCTTTTTCCTGCCAGACGAAGCCCTTTTCCTGCCAGACGAAACCTTTTTTCCGCTGGTCGAAGTATAGGTTCTTTCGGATGATGTATTTCCTGTGTCATTTTGGTGAATTTGACTGTATGTGCTTTGAGCAGGAACACTGATCTGACTGCCGGAACCGGAGGCTTCTGCAGCCAGTGCATTTTCATCATCCTCCCGCCCGGGCGTTTTCAGATTCCATCGCCTGATCATGAAATGGAATACTGTATAAAACAGAACAAATGCCAGAGCACCAAGCGGAAGAATCAGCCAGGTTTTTGCCGCAGCCGGCAATGATGCAGAGAAAATCAGATCTGTGAAGCCGGCGGAAAAACTGAATCCTGCCCGGAAACCGGAGATAACTGTCAGGAAAGAGATGATTCCATACAGCGCGGCATAGGCGAGATACAGAACCGGTGACAGAAACATAAAGGAAAATTCGAAGGGTTCTGTCACCCCGCAGACAAAAGCACATACAGCACTTGACAGAAGAATTCCCATTGCCGCTTTCTGCCTGTCAGGTTTTGCACTTCTGATGATCGCCAGTGCTGCAGCCGGGACACCAAACATCATGCAGGGGAAGAATCCGGACATATACATGCCGAGAGACCAGGAGACGTCCGCACTGGTTTCACCAGCCCAGAAATGTGTCAGATCACCCAGCCCGATCGTATCAAACCAAAAGACATTATTGAGGGCATGATGCAGGCCAAATGGGATGAGCAGCCGATTCAGAAATGCGTAGATACCCGCACCGGCAGCGCCCAGATGTGCAATGCCCTGACCAAGAGCCGTCAGACCGGAAAAGACCAGCGGCCATATCAGCAGCAGAATGAAAGAAACGACGATGGAGAAAACACCAGCGATGATGGCCACAGCCCGTTTTCCACTGAAGAATGACAGCCAGTCAGGCAGACGTGTTTTGTGAAAACGGTTGTAACATGTGGAGCCTATGATACCGGCCAGGATGCCGATAAACGGATTATCGATCTTTGTAAAGGCGAGAAACCGGCTGCTGTTTTCAGTCACAGCAGGAATCAGTGTTTTTACGGTATCGACATTCAGAAGTGTGGTGATCGTAAGCCAGGAGACCAATGCCGCCAATGCTCCGGTTCCTTCGTTATTTTCTGACATTCCGATGCCTACGCCGACCGCGAAGAGCCATGCGATATGATCGATCAGTGCGCCGCCTGCACGGATCAGAAAATAACCGATGCATGCGGTTATACCGGTAATTTCTCCACCCTGCATAGCTGCCGGACACAGCAAGTATCCAAGTCCCATAAGCAACCCGCAAATCGGCATGCAGGAGACGGGAAGCATCAGGGCTTTCCCAAGTTTCTGAAGATATTTCATCGTAAAAATCCTTTCTGAGTGACTGGTTTGTCAGGTTTGTCAGGTTTATCAAGCTTATCAGGTCTGCCTGGTTTATTAAGCATATCAGATCTGCCTGGTTTATTAAGCATATCAGATCTGCCTGGTTTATTATGCATATCAGGTCTGTCTGGTATATTAAGCATATCAAATCTGCCTGGTTTATTAAGTATATCAGGTCTGTCTGGTTTATCAAGCTTATCTGGCTTTTGAAAACAGATTGAGAACGACAGGCTGCCTTTTCGGTGCGCTCAACTAAATTGTATTCCGTTCCTTAGCAAGCGTCAAGGGAACCTGTTAAAAATCTACTTTTCTTCCGTTGGGTTACAGTACAGACTCAGCCACAGACAATTCCATTCGAGAAATGCAAGAGATAAAAGTTTACCGTGAAATGTCGATAAACGCCCAAGTGAGGTAAACTGATGCGGTACTCCGCTTCGTATCCAAGGTCGGAAAAGGGAAAAGTTTACCGTAAAATGTCGATAAACGCCCAAGTGAGGTAAACTGATGCGGTACTGCGCCTCAAATCCAATGGAGAAAAAGGAAAAAGTTTACCGTAAAATGCCGATAAACGCCTAAGTGCGGTAAACTGATGCGGTACTCCGCCTCGAATCCAGGGTCGAAAAAGGGAAAAGTTTACCGTAAAATGTCGATAAACGCCTAAGTGCGGTAAACTGATGCGTCTCACCGCCTCGAATCCAGGGTCGAAAAAGGAAAAAGTTTACCGTAAAATGCCGATAAACGCCCAAGTGAGGTAAACTGATGCGGTACTGCGCCTCAAATCCAATGGAGAAAAAGGGAAAAGTTTACCGTAAAACACCGATAAACGCCCAAATGCGGTAAACTCTCTTTCCGTTACTCATGAAAAAGGCATCAGATGCCCCGAAATCCGGTCCATCTGATGCC
>CACZPF010000174.1 GCA_902782975.1 uncultured Lachnospiraceae bacterium | reverse complement strand
TGTGGGACTTAAAACATGACGAGGAAAATCTTTATGTCCGGTATTTCAGCCAGGATCTGGCGATCAGCCGCAGGACAGGCAGGATCATGCCGGTAGAGCAGGGAGGGTATCCTCTTCTCAGGCAGGTGAATGAGACGATGGTGCTGTTTGACTTTTTGTGCCATGCGTCCGAACGGCCGAAGGCTTCCGGGGAATGGGCTTCCATCAGCAATCTGGGCGGCATCATCGGTTCTTATCATCAGAAATCTCTGTCCGATTCGAGAACTTCGGGCATGTTTGAAGGGAAGACGGAGGAGCTGAAAAAGGCAGCGGAGATCCTTCAGGGGATTCCGTTCCCCGTGGGAGACGCAAGTTTTTGCTTTCCGGTATTTGAAGATTTCCAGATCCTGCTTCAGTTCTGGGACGGGGATGATGAATTTCCGGCAAATATTTTGTTCCTCTTTGACAAAAATGCCCTTCAGTATATGCATTATGAGACACTGTGGTATGTTATGAACAGCCTGACAGACAGACTGAAATATTATATTCAGTGAAGAAACTCCCTGCATCGGTCGAATGAGATCTTTTTTTCCATTCGGTCGATGCAGGGAGTTTTATAATTGTTTTTGAAGTATCGTGCGGGTTCCGGCTTGGAAAAGCATGTTTTTTCCTTCTGGCTTGGAAAAGTATGTTTTTACTCTTCTTTTTGAAGTCTGTCTTTGATGAAACGGGCAGGTGCGGTGGCTTTGCGGCCGAGACGGTAGGAGACGGAAGAACGGAGATCTTTCAATTCCTGTATCAGGGCCTGGTTCTGTGCTTCTTTTTCTTCCAGTTCTTTCCTGAGAGCGGCTTTCTGATTTTTGATATCGTCCAGACGGTGAAGGGTGCGGCGGTATTCGGCCTCCCTGCGCCTGGCTTCGTCCCTGAGCGCCTGCACATCTTCCGGTACCTGCCGGACGTGCCATTCCAGAATCGTAAGGACAGCGGCGGAAATTGAGGATACTTCCGCTGCTTTTCCGACGGGATCTGAGGGGAAGGACGAATCCTGTTCCTCAGCGGACGCCAGGCGCTTCAGCCGCACCAGGATCGATTCGTTATCCTCTGCCGGTGTGTAGGGAAGAATGAAACTCTGCTGAGGGATGATTCTTTGAAGAGTTTCCTTATGGATAAATCTCCCCGTATTGCTGCGGATGATCAGGCAGAAATCTTCCGGCGTATCTGATATGGCATGGGCAGAAAACGTGATGTCATAAGGAATGTCCTTTTTCATGCCTGTATGAATTTTGAGAGTGACATGATCTTCCGGGAGGATGTTTTCACTGCCGAATCCCAGGATCCAGCAGGAACTGCTCCCGGGATGGGAACTTCGCCGGCTGCCTGGATCGTTTCCGATATTGGACAGGATGGGGAAGCGGCGCCCTTTTTCGGCCAGGTTTCCGCAGAAAACCGAGACAGATACAGGCGGAGGAGTCTCCATGATACGGAATGCCTCACGGGCGAGAGTCGTATCCGAATTGGGCGGATAGAAAGCCAGTTCCGGCCAGCACTCTTCCACGATATAGTGAACGAACAGATTCTTTCTTCGGTATTCCTTTGGGATACAGAGCAGTCTCTGCAGAAAGCGGCGGCTGTTAAAAAGGCAGAAGGTGTCGAAGGCAAGGTCGCTTTCCGGCAGAACAGATCCTCCGTGCCAGAGACCGCAGCGCTCTTCCCAGTACAGGATATCGGGATATTCATAGCCGTGCAGAGAGGTAAGATCCGCGTCTTTCCAGAATTCTTCATAATAGGGGAGGAGCAGGCGCTCCAGGGCAGCTGCTTTTTTCTGCCGCAAAGATCTGATATCCACTGGGTCTGCCGCCTGGGCAGAGTCCGTTTCATCGTTGGGAAAACACATGTCCAGGTCTGCTCTTTTTACCCTGTATTTTGTAAAGGCTTCCGGGGTATTTTCCGGAATGTTTGCCTTCAGATAATAGGTCCGCCCCCTTACGATCTCCAGCAGATTGGAGCGGAGATGCAGAAATCTGTCTTCCGGAAATGCCTTTCGGAAGGCCATGACCGAGCGGGGAATATGCCGCTGGCTGGTGTTCTGTTCGCAGGCCGCAAGGAGATCCGGGTCGGTTTCTTCGGGTAAATGAAGGATCCGGACAGGAATACCGAACGCAGTCTGCAGGTTTCCGGCAAAGGTACTGTCCTGAATGGAGTTTGTGCCTTTGATGGTCTCCTCGGGAAAACGGCAGGTAAAGCAGGAAACCTGCTTTAAATAAGGCCGCATGACCGATAAAGAGACCCTGGAATCAAAGCCGGAAGTGACAGAAAGGCAGAGATGCTTATTGTATGGAGATCCATCTTTTCCCAGCAGGCGGGCCTGATTCTGCAGATTCAGAAGAGAGGCATGAAAAACAGCCTGTGTATCCAGCGCTTTCCGGTCTTTCCGGGGCCAGAACCGGATCATTTTAAGGGTACTTAAGTCCAGCTCATGATTGGGGATCAACTGCCATACCCCTGTATAGGGTGTGCGGTGACCGGGAAACGGAATGTTGTTGTTTTCTTCATTGTGAAAGAGGCGGCAGTAGGATTCCCAGAAGGGATCCATTTTTAATTCACCGGATCGTTTTTCTGCCAGGAGGAGGGCATGGGAAGCAGCGATGGGACGGTCTTTTCTATAATAGACTGCCCGCATGCCGGTCGCATCCTGCAGAAGGCGGACTTCTCCTGTCGCAGCCAGACCATAGACGATCAGGTGTCTGCCGTTCAGAAGATCAAGATAATCATAAAACGCTTCTTTGCTCTTTAACAGCAGGGCAAGAAGTTTATCCGTGATCCTTTCCGGATCTGAGGAGAGTTCCGGTGTCTCATCCTCGGGATCGGCTGCTGGGCATGATTCTTCTGAAGGAGAAAACCGTTCAGTTTCCAGCACTGTCCCGTACAGAAGGACAAAGGAGCCCCCGCCGGTTTTCAGTACCGGGCGGCAGTGCCTGTCATAAGAATAATAAAGGGTCTTATCCAGGAAAGGAATCGAAAGATTTTCAAAAGACTCCGGACAGATGTAAGGGGCATCTGCCAGTATAAAGCCGCGCGAAAAGATCCCCGGATATTTCATAGTTGTCCTCCTGTAAATAAATGATCGTTTCTCATATCTGTCCTCGGGCCGCATGCGGCATTTCTGCGGACAGATATGTTTTCCGGATAATGGAAATACCCCGCAATAAAATTACGGGGTATCTGATTACTGAAGCAAAACACCGGTCCATGTTGTCAATTCTGCAGATGGCAGAAAACAGCAATATCCGGATCAGCCGGCAGATGCTTCCGAAGCAGATTCTATGGATTTTTCGGCTTCTTTTATGGCAGAAGTGACTGCGGCACCTGCGGCCATAACAGCCGAACTTGCAAGAACAGAAGCCATCAGGATAGAGCAGAATAAAAAACTTTTTTTCATTGCGATACCTCCCTGGAATGGCTAAAGCAGATCAGATAGATATAAAATAATTATAGCTTAGCATAACTGTTGACGCAATGATCTTTTTCGGTTAATTTGAAAAACGCAATTTATGAAAGTTGTAATTATCCTTGTTAGAGAAGGATGATCTATGATATAATTCTTCCACTTTTAGGGAAATGTCGGTTAAAGCGTTTCCCTCGCCGGATTTGCGTCACGAAGAGACAATTTCCACTGCAGATCCGTGCGATCCGCCGGAGGCGTCTAAGGACGCACTGAATTAAGCAGTGCCGCTTTAGACAAGCCGACAATCAATCTTAGCAGTGGCAGAAAAGATTTAATCCGAAGGAATACATGTCTGCAGGAGGGGTGACATCTATGTATTTATACGTGTTTGGCGGGTTCATTCTGGTTACGGTTATCGGTCTTTTTTATCTTCTGACGAGGTTCCGCCGATTCAGGACCGTGAGGAGACTGTCGGGAGGAAGAAAATGGGCTTCCTGGCTGATCGCGGCGGTTCCGGTGCTGGTGATGGCAGGGTTTATCCGGATGGATCCCGTAAATGTGATCATCGCTATTGTCCATCTTCTGGTCTTCTGGGTGATCTGTGAGATCGCCGGCCGGCTGATCCGCCGGCGGCTTTGTAAAAAGGCGGACAGGTTTGACACCGGAAAGTCTGCCGGCATGCGTTCGGGGCGGGGATCTGCTTCCATAGCCGGCTCTGAGGGAATCTACTGGGAAGGGCTGGCCGCTCTTCTGATTACCGGAATCTACCTGGGGTGCGGATGTTACCTGGCATATCATGTGACAGAAACCGACTATCATCTCACGACAGATAAGGATCTGGGAGCGGAATCTCTCAGAATCGTTCAGATTACGGATTCCCATGTGGGAACTACCTTTGACGGAGAAGGGTTTGCGCGGCATATGGAGAAGGTGCAGCAGACGTCTCCGGATGCAGTCGTGATCACGGGAGATTACGTTGATGACGATACCACGAGGAAAGATATGGTCAGAAGCTGTGAAGCGCTGGGAAATTTAAAAACCACATATGGGGTCTACTATGTATTCGGAAATCATGATAAAGGCTACGGGAATTACAGGGATTTTACGACGGATGATCTGAGAGAAGAGTTTAAAAAGAACGGGGTCAAAGTTCTGGAGGACGAAAGTGTTTTGGTCAATGATCTGTTTTATATTGTGGGCCGGCAGGACAGATCCGTGAGAAACCGGGCTTCCGTACAGGATCTTTTAAAGGATCTGGATGCTTCCCGATATATTGTGGTACTGGATCATCAGCCGCAGGAATTTGAGCAGGAAGAATCCGCCGGTGCGGACCTGGTGCTGTGCGGCCACACACACGGCGGACAGATGTTTCCTGTAGGGATTCTCGGGGAAGTTTCCGGAGCGAATCAGAAAACCTACGGCCTTGAGACCCGGGGAAATACGAATATCATCGTCAGTTCGGGCATCTCCGACTGGGCAATTAAATTTAAAACTTTCACGGTCTCGGAATTTACCGTGATCGATGTGACGCCCGGATCAGTAAGAAGTATATCTGATCGCTGATCAATTCTGCGTCTCCATAAGGTCGTTCATTCGTTTAACGATGCAGTCCATGATATTCCACAGGGTAGCCCAGCGGAAGTGAAGAGAGATGGAAGAGTCCCACAGGAACTGGACAGATGCCGGGAATTCTTCATCTTTTTCCCAGTACTGGAACCAGACGGGGATATTTTCAAAGACCGGCAGGATATAGCTGACATCCCCTTTATCTGCCGGTGTGCCGCCCAGCTTTTCGCAGACGGAACGGAGGCTTTCCAGACTGTCTTCAAAGGCGGAAAGCCCTCTCGCATATTTGCCGAGGTCGGTCGTGGTCGTATTCGTACAGAGCTGGGCGATGGAGGCCCAGGTGCCGATGGGGGCAGGGGCGGAAGTGGATCTGGTCAGCAGCTCAAAGACCGCGGACATCTCTGTACTGTTGGCGGAACGCTCTCCCTGAAGCAGTTCACCGGTTTTCCGGTTGATCCTGAACGGCTGATCCAGGAAGCGGATGTATAAAAAATCGGCATCATTCTGTAAATGGAACCGGTCGATCATTTCCTGCTGGTCAAAAGTTAAAAATCTTTCTTTAGACTCCCGGACGAGCTTCTCTTCGGGAGTTTCTTTTACGGGCTGGATCATGTAAAATTCCTTTCTTTATGTAATCTATTCTGTCAGATCTCTTATTGTTTTTCTTTTTCAAAAGCTTCTACCATTTCCTGGAGCTCCAGAAAACGTTCGATCTTCTGGTCCAGCAGAGTATCGATATCGTCTTTTTGCCGGGTCAGTTCTTCCAGACGGGTATAACTGGTGGCAGCTGCCTCGATCTCTTTTTCCAGGCGGGCTGACTGTTCAGTCAGGTCGTCGATCTCACCTTCCAGAGAGTCATATTCCCGCTGTTCGTTGTAGCTGAGTTTGGTTTTCGGCCGGTTCTGGCGCGGCTTCTTCCGGCCCGGACCGGCTGCCTTTGCTGCTTCTGCCGCTTCTGCTGTACCTGAGGCTGCTCTGTCCGTTTTCCTGGAATCCTGGCCGGATGCAGGAGATTCTGATCCGGCGAGCTTCCGGATGCGGTATTCTTCGTACCCGCCTTCGTTCTGCCGGAGAGTTCCGTCTTCTTCGAAGCTGAAGATCCTGTTGACCACCCGGTCCAGGAAGTAACGGTCATGGGATACAACAATGACAACACCTGCAAAGTGGTCCAGATAATCTTCCAGGATCTGGAGCGTCTGGATATCCAGATCGTTAGTGGGTTCGTCCAGCACCAGGACATTGGGGGCTTCCATCAGGATGCGGAGGAGATACAGCCGCCTTTTTTCTCCGCCGGATAATTTGCTTACAGGTGTGTACTGGTCATTGGAATCGAAGAGAAACCGTTCGCACATGGCGGAGGCGGATACCAGTCCCTCTGTGGTCCGGATAAATTCCGCGCCGTCCTTAATATAATCGATGACTCGCTGGTCTTCCGGGAGAGATTCATTTTCCTGGCTGAAATAGCCGGGTATGACAGTCTGCCCGATGGAGACGTTTCCGGACGTGGGAGGGACCATGCCGAGGATCACTTTGATCAGGGTGGATTTGCCGCATCCGTTGGGGCCAAGGATCCCGATCCGGTCATTTTTTAAAAAGGTGTAGGTAAAATCTTTAAACAGAAGTCTGTCACCGTAGGCTTTGGACAGGTTTTCGATCTCGATGATCTTATTGCCGAGTCTGGAAGGAAGAGAAGAAATGGCTACATTGCGCTCTTCCACGATCTTATCCCTGTCCCGCAGCGCTTCGAAACGCTGGATATGAGCCTTCTGTTTGGTGGAACGGGCTCTGGCACCGCGCATCATCCAGGCAAGGTCCTGTTTATAGAGGGCGGCCATTTTGCGTTCTGCCGCCCGGGCAAAATCCAGACGTTCCTGGCGGGTCTCCAGATATTTTTCGTAATTTCCTTCATAACGGAAGATATCAGCCTTGTCGATTTCCCAGATGGTGGTGGTCACTTCGTCCAGAAAATACCGGTCATGGGTCACCATGAGAAGGGC
>CACZPF010000173.1 GCA_902782975.1 uncultured Lachnospiraceae bacterium | reverse complement strand
TTTTGCGGTAGCTGCAGCAGCTTTTGCATCTTCCTCGCCGATCTGCGCCAGCTTTCGGAAGGTTTCCTGTGCGTCGGCACCGTAGTAGGGAGAAATCATATTGGTATTCAGCACAACGGTAGGAATAAGGTTCAGATTTGCCGTCCCAGTTAGGTTCTTATATGCCCTGGGAACATATTTACGGAGCATGAAGCCGGAAAAATCATTAAGCATTTCCGGATACTCTTCCTGGGACATCAGTTCCAGTTCGATGACCTGGTGGGAACTGTATTTATCCACCAGAGTGCCCGGGCGGCCTGGCCAGTCGATCATTGCCGAGCCGGCAATTTCGTTTGCCTTGCCGCTGGTAAAGTTGGGAGCACAGGCAATATCCAGCTGTGGGTATTTTTTATGGAATTCTACGGCAGCCTGTCCTGCTTTTTCATAATCATAATAGATATCCGCATAGCAGGAACCGAAGGCTCTCTGCACGTAAGAAGCTACAAAACTGAATACAGGTACGCGGTCCGGAGTTCCGAGATGAATCGCTGTTTCTACTCGATTCAGTCTTTCGCCAAATAACTGCTGTCCCGGTGTCATAGAAGAATTCTGGTTTTCACTCATGATTATTCCCTCCTGTTTTACATAATGATCCCAAAGCAGATCGAACTGCCAGGGCTCAGCCTCCGCTTATCATGTTCAAAACGTGAGATGACATGTTCCTGAGCTGTATTCAGATATGCACATTTTTAAGCATTGCTGAAACATGGAAGACAGAACAGGGCAGGTAGAAGAAGCGCATCTGAATTCATCGAGATCGTTCTGCCTTTTCAGGAAAATCCGCATTTCATGGCATCTCAGTAAAGAAGATGATATGGTTATTATACGCCATATTACAAAATATTGACATCCGTACAATCGTGAAATATACTGGTATCAACGCTACAGTATGTAGCGCATGAATACTCGAAATAACAGATTGGTATTCGGACGGATAGCCGGAAGAAGGATGGTCTTTGAGCGGGATGCCCGGGGCGGACCTGCCTGCACTCCCCAGGGAGAAAGGATATGGTTGTTACAACTGCGATTTTATATGAGGTAATGAAGAAAAAGATACAGGGTCTGCGCTTTACGGCAGATGATTCGGCAGGTCCAGTCCGCCATATCGTGCCAGGCGAAAGAACGGGTTCTCAGACAAAAAAAGTGATCCAGGAGGATACCTGCTTCGTAAAAAATGGAGCGATTTTTTTTGGAGATCAGAGGACTCCCTGCATAATGTGGCAGGATGAAGAGTCCGGCAGGCTCTCCGATCAGGACCTGCTGGAGGCTGCGGCAGAAGCCAGAGACGAAATTCTTTCATGGGACGCTGCGATATGTGATGCGATTTTGCAGCGTGCGCCGGTGAAAGATATTCTGTCAAAAGGCCATGATTACCTCCCGGGGTATTATAGCCTTGTCAACCGGGAGATGATCATCATCTATGCCTCCGCAGTTGCCGGAAAGTATCATTTTCCCATTTACAAAGCGAACGAAAGAATCTCCGATGAAATCATCAATGATCTGATGCTGCAAAAAGAATTTCATGATGCAGCCAATATAAAGACCTTTTTTTACTATCATGAGGTAAATTCAGATATTCTCTCACTATGTCACAACATCTATATCAACGGTCAGTATTTTGCGCGCCTCCTTCTTATACTTCCGGAGGGACAGGATAAGTTTTCAATCGGCGAAGAAGAGATATTCAGTCATTTTGCATCCCGTATTGAACAGATGTATCAGACACGTACTGGTTCCTATAATCCTCTGAATGGCCTGGATCAGGTGCATCGCCTCTGCCAGGCAGCGATTGCCGGGGATCTGGCGGATCCTTCGGCAGCGTCTTACACGCTCAATCAGATCCAGTGGAAGAGCAGTCATACCTATGCGGTTTGTGAGGTGCGCTTTTTCAGCGGCAGTGACTGGAATGCTCTGCCGGAAACAACCCTTCCCTACCTTGTCAATGCCCTGGAGCGGGAATGGGAATACTGCTGCGCTTTTGTTCTGGAGAATGCAGTCCTTTGCGTGGTGAATCTCACAGCATTCTGCGCTTCTCATCAGAAGAGAGAGCACACAGATTCCTCCTTGCTTCTAAAAGAATTCTGCCGGAAGATGGGCGTGTTTGTCAGAGAACATGTTTGCCAGGCGGGAATCAGCTCACTTTGCAGGAGTTTTTCTC
>CACZPF010000172.1 GCA_902782975.1 uncultured Lachnospiraceae bacterium | reverse complement strand
TTAAGATCGCGGGTTCATTCGTCTTTCTATTTATGATCCAGGCGAGACTGGCCCTGCTGCTTCTGGTGGTCGTCCTTGTCATGGCGGCCGTCTCGGCTGCCCAGAATAAAAGGATGCGCGCAACCTTTGCGGACAACCGGCGGAAGATCGGCGACATCAATGCGACCCTGCAGGATTCTCTTTCCGGCATCCGCATTGTGCAGGCTTTTGCTAACGAATCGATCGAAGAGGCAAAGTTTAAGAAGGGCAACGAGGCATTCCTGGAATCCAAGAAGAACAACTATCGGGCCATGGGCATGTTCAGCAGCAGCAATATGTTCTTTCAGGGCATGATGTATCTGATCACACTCATCGCGGGAGGATACTTTGTGGCAAAGGGCAGCATGAGTGTGGAAGATGTGGCTATGTTTGCTCTTTACATCGGGATCTTCATCGGCCCCATCAGAATTCTGGTGGAGCTGACCGAGATGCTTCAGAAGGGCTTTTCCGGATTTGAGAGATTTCTCCGTGTGGTGGAAGAACATCCCGATGTGGTGGATGAACCCGATGCGGGCCCCGTCATAAATCCTGGCGGCGATATTGTTTTTGATGATGTAGATTTTGAATACGAAGAGAATGAAACGGTTCTTTCCCACCTGAGCTTCCGGGTGAAGGCGGGGCAGTCCATTGCGCTGGTCGGCCCGTCCGGGGGAGGGAAGACGACTATCTGCTCTCTGATCCCGAGATTTTATAATACCACAGGGGGGAGCATCATGCTGGGCGGGCAGGATATCCGGAAGATCCGGCTTGAAAGCCTCAGAAAATCCATCGGGATCGTGCAGCAGGATGTCTATCTGTTTTCCGGAACCATCCGGGATAATATCGCCTACGGCAGGCCGGATGCCAGCCTGGAGGAAATCGTAGAAGCCGCAAAGAAAGCCAATATTCATGAATTTGTCATGTCCCTTCCAAACGGGTATGAAACGTTTGTGGGAGAGCGGGGAGCCCGCCTTTCCGGAGGGCAGAAGCAGAGGATCTCGATCGCCCGGATCTTTCTTAAGAATCCGCCGGTTCTTATTCTTGACGAAGCAACCTCGGCTCTTGATAATGAGAGTGAAGCCTATATTCAGAAGAGCCTGGATGAACTTTCAAAAGGCCGTACGACCATAACCATCGCACACCGTCTTTCCACGATCCGGAATGCGGAGGAGATCCTGGTTATCGACCAGCAGGGGATCGTGGAGAGAGGCAGCCACGAAGAACTGATGAAAAAGGCAGGCGTATATGCAAGATATTATAATCTGTCTTTTTAAAAACAGATTTTTGCTTCCGGGCGTTTATGAGGAGGAGTAGTTTTATGCGTTTATTCATTGCTGTTCTTTTATCAAAAAACCTTGTGGATCCGCTGATCAGATCCATGCACGACCTTAAGACCCAGGGTGTGGACGGTAATTTTGTCCCCGCAAAGAATCTTCATATAACGCTGGCTTTTCTGGGAGAAGTGGAACAGCCGGCCGCCGTCAAAGATGTTATGAAGGCAGTCCCCTTTCAACCCTTCCGCGTTGCTCTTACGGATCCTGTCACAATGGGCGGACATCTGGCGATCGGCGTGAAGGGAAATCAGAAATTCAAAAGCTATGTAAACGCACTGCGCGCGGAACTGGATAAAAATAATATTGCTTATGATAAGCAGAAGTTTAATCCGCATGTGACGATCCTGCGAAAGCCGTCTTACAAAAAACCTTATAAACTCGTTATTCCTAAAGAAGAGATGACCGTAGAAAAAATCTCCCTGATGAAATCCGAGGAGAAAAACGGGAAACCTGTCTATACAGAGATATTCTCTGTAAAAGCTTAAGGAAACATTTTTATTCCAGAAACGAGAGGGAATCCAGGATGAAAAAGGAAACATTATGTGCAGGCGTTGTCGGTGCCGGAGCGATCAGTGACATTTATCTTAAAAACATGACCGGAAGATATGAGAATCTCCGGGTAAAATCCATCTGTGCGGGACACATCGAATCAGCACAGAAAAAAGCGGCATTATATGGCCTTCAGGCTGTGACCATGGAAGAGATGCTGGAGGATCCGGAGATCGATCTGGTGGTAAACCTGACGCCGGCGCATGCTCATTACAAAATAATAAAAGCAGCCCTGGAACATGGAAAGCATGTATATACCGAGAAGACCATGACCGATGATCTGAAAAAATCGGAAGAGCTGGTCCGCCTTGCAAAAGAAAAAGGGCTCTGCCTCGGCTCCGCGCCGGATACTTTTTTGGGAGCAAGCTTCCAGACAGCCAGGGAAGTGATCGATGACGGGCTTCTGGGTGAAATCAACTCCTTTGTCATTTCCGGCAACAGGAATAATGATATTCTTCTGAGCGCGTTCGGTTTCCTGCGGGAGCCGGGCGGCGGTATTGTATGTGATTACGGCGTGTATTATATGACCGTACTGGCCGGCCTTTTAGGACCGGTTGCCAGAGTGGGAGGGATCGTGCGGGCTCCATATAAAACGCATGTGAATATTATACCGGGCAATCCTCTTTTCGGCCAGGTGATGGATACGCCTAATGAGAGTGAAGTGAGTGCGATCATAAAGATGCAGAGCGGTGTTGTCGGCACGTTCCACATAAATGCTGATTCCGCCATGGCGGACGAAGCATATTTTCTGATCTACGGAACAAAGGGTATACTGTCCCTGCCGGACCCCAATCAGTTCGGAAGAGAAGTGAC
>CACZPF010000171.1 GCA_902782975.1 uncultured Lachnospiraceae bacterium | reverse complement strand
CTGTCATGAAAAAAAGCGCTCCTCTTTCTGCCATGGGAAGAAGCGCGGCTGCTCCAAAGGCATCTCAAAAACGTAGTTTCGGTATTCTTTCTTCTGTACTCCCCGGCAGGTCTGCGGCAAGAAGAAGTTCAGATCTTCAAAGCCTTGCGGACGACGAGGGCTTTTCCACGGATGAATATGAAGTGATCGAGGAAAAGGATGCCCGCTCTGTGGTGGCAGAAGCAGCCTCCACATTCCGGATGACCACCAATACAGCTTCCGCAGGGATCGTTCTCAACCAGCTCCGGAACGGCCGCCGGATCGACAGAAGCATGGTCCGGATCGAAGAAATGATGAACTATTTCCGATATGACAGCATCCTTCCCGAGAAAGATATGTTCCGTATTTCCTATGAACTGATGGACACGGATGAGGATCGGAAATACCTTTATATTAACGTGCAGGGACGCGAGGAGGTGCGCGACCGGCAGAATATCATTATTCTTCTCGACGTGTCCGGCAGTATGAGCGGAAACGCCATGCAGACCCAGGCCATCATCGCAACGATCCTCAGCAAACTCGGAAACGGCGATAAAGTAAGTCTTGTCACCTACAGCACCGATGATTCCATCGAACTGGAAGCTTTCACCATCAACGGAGCCGACGACCGTATCCGTTTTCTGGAAAAACTGCTCTCTATTGAGATCAACGGCTGTACCTATGGTTCCATAGGAATCGAGAGCGCTTACAGGATCGGAAAGAAACACTACATAAAGGATGGTAATAACCAGGTCATTCTGATCACGGACGGAGATCTGAATTTCGGCATCACGGATAAAGGCGGGCTGGAAGAACTGATCGAACGTAAAAAGAAGGATCATCTATTCCTCAGCGTGATCGGCACCGGGCTTTATAATTACAAAGATGATAAACTTGAAACACTCAGCAAACACGGCAACGGCGTCTATCGGACCGTGAACAGCCTGACAGATGTGAAAAAGAGCATTAAGGAAGAATATGCTTCCCTGGTCAACATCATCGCAAGGGATGTAAAGGCTCAGGTGGAATTTAATCCCGAGGTTGTGGAATCCTACCGCCTGCTGGGTTTTGAAAACCGATCGCTGGCAAGAGAAGATTTCACCAATGATAAAGTTATTTCAGAACCATTTGGTTCTGGCGGATATGGCACGGCTCTCTACGAATTAAAGATGCGGACCGGCACTGTGCCTGTCGAGAGCGGCCTCAAGTACAGCCGTCTTATCACAACCGGTTCCAAAGAGCCCGGTACCATCCGGATCCGCTACAAAGAGCCGCTGGAAGAGGTTTCCCTGGAACTGGAGAAAGTCATCGAGACAGCAGATGCTTCCTTTACGGACAATCTCCGCCTCGCCTTCATCGTATATGTATGTGCCGAAAAGCTTCGCGGGTCCGATAAAATCAGCGCAAAAGAAACAGACCTTGCCAGAAGGATGTACAAAGAACTCGGAACCGCCATCCGTGAAAAAAACGCCGCAGATCTGTACAAACTGGGCGGAATCCTGGAAAAAAGCGCAAAAGAACTCGGAATCGGAATACCCGAAGATCCTTTCCTGTGGTGACAGAAAAACAAAGGGGAAGGTCCCAATGTCATTAAGTTTAGCTTTTGCCATCGAACAGTTCGATCGCAGACAATAAACTTAATGACACTGGGGCCTTCCCCTGTTTTCTGCCTGGCTCCGGTTATCCAAATGTTATGCTTTCCACCTGAACTGCTCCTTCCGAAGATTTCAGCCGGATCGTTCTCTCATCAGCGGGAGAGAGCGTAAACACCTCGATCTCCTCCCAGCTGCTGCCTGCCGGAATTTTTATCTCTTTAACCTGATCTTCTACACGATCTTCAGCATGAACTTCGACCTGATTCTTCACGGAAACTATAAGAACAGCTCCCGTAAGAGAACGCACCCTCACTGTTACCGGGCATTGTGTTTTAACAAAACGCACCGTATAAGAGGCAAATTCTTCCCCTTCCAGCTGAAGAAGAAGGCTGCCGAGAGGATCCTTTACGGGAGGCGGTCCATCCGGAGAAAAAGAGTCCGGTACCTTTACCCCGTCCTTTACCACAAGATGCATCCTGTCCTCCGGGCGGAATGCAAAGGCATTTCCATATGGCCAGCATCCGCAGAAGCTTTCCGGTCCAGGATCGTACCCTGCTGCCGGAAGGGTAATTCCCTGCCGCCGCTGGCAGTACAGATGAGCGTTTTTGTTATAGGTACAATTCTCCAGACGGATATTCTCCAGAAGCCTGTCAAATAAAACCTGCGACTGTTCATAAGAAGGTCTTGGCCCTCCCTCTGTCGAATATTTCAGAACTGCATCAAATCCCTCCGGCAGTACATAAGACACGCTCCCGGAGTTTTCGGTATTGACCACGGACTTCCACACCCAGAGATTGAATCCCATGTGATAAAAAGCGGCCTGTTCGTAGAATACCGCCATATCCTGATCCTTCACTCTTCCTTCCCCGATCCAGACCGGAACATTCCACCTTAGAGAAGTATCCAGGAATTTGTAAAGCTCCCGGGCTTCCGGTGATGCTCCGTAAATATGCACCGAGATTCCCCAGTTGCCGCACTCCGGGTCATAATCATGATCAAAGATGTCCATATTGGTGGCAAAAAGCGTTCCCTCCAGAAATACGATATGATTCTTGTCATATACCCGGATCCGGCGAATCACCTCATCATAAAATGCAGACAGCTCCGGCTTCAGATGTTTCCACCGTCCCGAAGAGATCGGCTCATTTAAAAGGTCATATCCTCCCACGATTTCTCTGTCCGCATATCTCCTGGCGATCTCCTCCCAGAGGGCCAGCGTTCTCTCCCGGCTTTCCGGCTCCATAAACATATGAGGAATATTATCAAGACCATCATCACAGGCAAGGCCCGACTGTCCTCCCGGTGCCCCGTGCATATCGATTATGGCATAGATCCTGTATTTTTCACACCATTCCAGAACCTGATCCAGCATGGCGAAGCCTTCTTCAGAAAAGTTGATTCCCGGCTCCTCCGGAAGCAGTACCCAGGCGGTGAGCGGAAGACGTACAGAATTGTAGCCAAGATCCGCCATCGCTCTTATATCTGCTTCACCAAGATGGGCAGCATGCCAGCGCGGCCAGAAACTTTTTGCATATTCCGTCCCGCACATCTCCCGTACCACCCGGTCCATACTCCTGGCAGTAGTAAATCTTGCAGGCAGAGAAAGACCCGGGTTCATGCTGCTGCCCATATATTCCATGCCCACACCCAGCATAAATCCTTCCGGGTTTGTCCAGTTTCCGGCTCCCCATCCCCGCAAAAGTACTTCTTTGCCGTCTCCGTTGACAGTGCATCTGCCATCCGCATGAAGAAAACCCTTTACACGGCTGTTGTCATAACGGTTGTCCATTTTTTCCTCCATTCCTTTCATACAGGTTCATTCAGTTTCTCAAAAGCCACTGAAAAAAATCTGTCATGTACGGTACAGATCGTATATTCTGTGACGCATTTGACAGCGTTTTTTTTATTATACAAAAAAACCCGGGCTTTGCCATCTTTTTTTGAGATCGGCATAAAAGCAGATTCAGCCGGACACACAAAAAAGGAGACAGAGTATCGTCCCTGTCTCCTTCCTTTATTCCCGTTTTAATCGTTTCCCTGTGCCGGTATGTAAACCTGCTCTGCCACTGCAATAAGATCCAGGCCATCCGTCTCCGTTGTGACGACAGACAGGGAATACATAAGACCCGGTACAATATCGTACCACATACACAATTCCACCCAGTCTTCACTGTCTGCCTGGCTTATGGAGATCGTTCCATCACAGTGCCCGATGGTAACCGGCTCTTCGTGTTCCCAGGTATAATAGATTCCCGAAATGTTCATCAGTTCTCCTGGCTGCAATGCTGCCGGCAGAATACGGGCACAATACTCATCATTATCAATGGTAAACTGCATTTCTGCCAGATTTTCTTTTTCAAGCCACCGGTAAATGACGTTTTCTGCCCCTTCCGGCACGCCAAAGGTTAACCCGGATACCTTCTGCAGTTCTTCTTCCGTCAGATCCGTCCATGGATTTGCAAGACCTATCCCAGATTCATTTTTGTAACCGACAAAACCGCTTTCATTCTTCTCGCTGTACATAAACCAGTTTTCCAGTTCCGAAGGCGCTTCTTCAGGGTCCAGAAGATGTGCCCATATCTTCAT
>CACZPF010000170.1 GCA_902782975.1 uncultured Lachnospiraceae bacterium | reverse complement strand
GGTAAAATATTCGATCGGAGGTGCAGAGGCAGACGGGAAAGAATTAGTCCTTTCCCCGCAGTCCTTTGCCATACTTGAAGAGAAGCCGCAGGACGGAGGAGTTAACTTATGAAATTAATGATCGCATCAGATATTCACGGGTCGGCCCATTATTGCAGAAAACTGATGAAAGCACTTGAGAAAGAAAACACAGATCGTCTGCTGTTACTGGGAGATCTGCTGTATCACGGACCACGAAATGATCTTCCGAAAGAATATGATCCCAAAGAAGTCATAAAAATGCTGAACGATATAAGGGACAGCATCTTCTGCGTCCGGGGAAACTGTGATACCGAAGTAGACCAGATGGTACTGGAATTCCCCATCATGGCCGAGTATTGCCTGATTCCGGAAAAGGATCATATGATCTTTGCGACGCATGGGCATCATTTTCATAAAGATGCCCTGCCCTCTCTCAAAAAGGGAGATGTTCTTCTTCACGGACATACACATGTTCCTGCCTGGGAAGCGCTGGACGCAGGCATCCTGTATCTGAATCCCGGTTCTGTATCCATACCAAAAAAGGATACGCATCGTGGTTATATGATTCTGGAGAATGGCGAATTTATCTGGAAAAAGCTGAACGGGGAGGAATACCACCGGCACAAACTGTAAGCGATTTCCAGACGGAATATTGAAATCTTCTATTTTCTGTATTGATCGGCAGCCGGGAATCTGCGGTAAAATTGCCTGTAATAAAAGAAGATGGACAGACCCGCGGCAACCGTCCATCCGATCGGCCAGGCGCACCAGATTCCCGTGGAACCCAGCTTTGTCTTTGAAAGACAGAAGGCCAGAACTACACGGAGGATCAGATCTGTAAAGGTTGCAGTCATAAAATCTCTCATCCTGCTGGTGCCTCTCAGGACACCGTCTGCAACGAGTTTGGCCGAAACGACAAAATAGAACGGCGCTATGATCCGGAGAAGCATAGAGCCGGAAGACAATGCTTCGCCGGACGGCTCAGTCAGGAAAAGATACAGAAGATTTTTCCCCGCGAGGAAATAAGCTGCTGAAAATGGAAGGCAGATCATCCATACAAGCCTGATCCCCGCCCTGAAGCCGTCCCGGATCCGTGCCGGCCTGCCAGCGCCAAGGTTCTGGGCGGAAAAATTGGAGATACCATTTCCGATGGTCGTAAAAGAGGTAATGACAAGGTTGTTCAGCTTGATCGCTGCCGAATATCCTGCCATTACGCCAGGCCCGAAACTGTTGATAATGCCCTGGATGATAATATTTCCGACAGAAATAAAGCTTTGCTGAAGAATGCTCGGAACAGCGATCATGGCGATCCTTCCGAGCATTTTAAAGGAAAACAGCTGTGGTGTTTCCGTCACAGGGATCCCTTTCAGTCTTTTTAGAACGACAGTGATGGCCAGGATACAGCTGATTCCCTGGCAGAGAAAAGTTGCCCAGGCAACACCGGCCACACCCATATGAAATACCGTAACAAACCAGATATCCATGACGATATTGGAAAGGGACGAGGCAGCCAGGAAAACAAAAGGAGTCCTGGAGTCACCCATGGCAGAAAAGATACCTGTCGCGATATTGTAAAAAAATACAAAGGGAAGCCCCCATATATAGATCTGCAGATACAGCCTTGAATCCGAGAACACCTCGGCAGGCGTGTTGATCAGAAGGAGGAGACTTTCGCTGCCGGCAAGACCTGCTGCCATAAGGATGGCGACAAGGGATGCACCGGCAATGAAAGTAGTACTGACGGCCGTTTTCATCCGGCTGAAATCCTTTGCCCCAAAAAGCTGTGATACGGTAACAGAACAGCCGATATTGCAGCCGAAGGCAAACGCGATAAAAATCAAAGTGATCTCATAACTGTTGCCGACGGCGGCAAGAGCATGTTCGCCGACAAATTTGCCTGCAATAAGACTGTCCGCAATATTGTACAACTGCTGGAAAATAATGCTGCCAAACAGGGGCAGACAAAACTGCCATAGAACCTTCTGTGGTTCGCCTGTGGTCAGATCCTTGTTCATAGTCAGCCTTCTTTCTGTAAATAATACGGAGGCATTATACTATCACAGATCTGAAAAGTAAAGGATTACTGTTTCATTGCCTTTTCCATTCTTCTGTAACGGCCGGGGGTGCATTTATAGATCTCCCGGAATTTGCGGTTAAAATAATGCGTGCTTGAATACCCTACTTTTTCTATTATATCGTGGATCGGAAGATCTGTATGCGCAAGAAGAAAAGCAGCATTTTCGATCCGCTGCCGGGCAAGGAATTCATTAAAAGAAACATGATATTTCTTATAGAACAACTGTCCAAGATAGGCACTGTTAATATAATATTTTTCGCTGAGCGTTTTTAAAGTGATCTTTTCTGCAAACTGAGTGCGGATATCCTGTTCTACCTGATCAAGGATCAGCCCGGAAACCGGCAGTCCATTTGAAGGATCAGAGCCGGGGACAGTGCTCTGCCCGTTTGTATTCTCATCGACAGGTGGTATCTGGTTTTCCAGATACTTTTTTTCTTTGTCTATGTTCTGTACTGTGTAAACAAACATCAGATGAGAATTTTTGACATCCCGTACTCTTAAAACGGAATGACGGGTCCAGATATACGCATCTTTCATATCATGCATCCGGATATTAAAGGAGAAGCTTTTATCCAGATCCAGCTGGCGCCGGATCCTCACAGGGTCCGTCTGCTGCATAAAAAAGAGCTGGTCTTCTGATGAAAAGCATTTGGTTATAATATTGCGCCAGTCATAATATGAAATGTCTATATTATCCTGACCGGAATAGTTGATCTGAGAAGTATAGCAGTTCGTGCAGAGATCCTTATCAAGATCGACCAGCATGGAATAAAGGTAGGTTTCTTTCAATGCTTCGACGTGAAGCTTTTCCATCTGTTCCTTTGAAACCGAAGCACTGGAGGTATTTAAGGTTACATAGGCTTTGTCAGTGCCTGCGACAGGGTAATAAATGAAGTTTGCGGTCAGAGAATGCCCGTCCCGGTCGATGCGGAAACGGCGGCTGTAAATTCGGGTATCCTTTATGCCGTCTTCAATAAAAGGTGTATACGCCTGATTGAGATGATGACTGCTGTTGGCTTTGGAAAAAATGAGCATCTGGCACATGTCCAGGTAAGAGCCGCTTTTTCCTAAAAGAGTATATAAAAGGGGAGTACATTTGATGGTCTGGTAAGAGTTCGTACTGTGATCGATCAGGTAGATTCCTTCACAGTTATCATAAATAATTGAAAAAATATCATTTTGAAACGCATTCAGCAATATAGTCTGTTCAGTAAAATCTGATGGTTCCGGGTAAAAAATTTTTGACATATTATTTCTTTTTCCTCCTGTAAAACAGAGATTTTTTTGGTTGAATCAGATTTTCTTGTCGATGTACATGCTGTTCTTATAATGTCCTCATAATATACCACCAGTTACAGAAAGATGCTTGGATTTTCAAGTATTTTTCATAATTTGTGTCATGTCTTAACATAATCCGTGGAAGAGAAAATATGCGGAAGAAGAGATAGTTTTATGTTTGTTTTACTTGACATTGATAAACGGTGGCTTATAATTTAAATTAGGAGATTAGTTTTAATTACATATTGGGAATCTTGTAATCTACATCAGCCTGATTCCAGTGTTTTTATTTTCAGCCAAGATAGTATATATTTTCCACGACTATTTCTTACGAGGAGGAGCATTATGAGAGGAAAATCAACGCATTTTAGACGTTTTCTGGCAACGACGCTGACTATTGTTATGACACTGCAGCAGGCATCTGTTGTATCTCTGGCTTCAGAAATGGGATCCGGGCAGATTCCGGCAGCAGAAACAGTCAGCGAGGTAACAGAGGAAACTGCTTTCCCGACAGAGGAGACATCGGATTCATATGCTTTATCACCGGTCGAAGAAGAGCAGTCTTCAACAGAGACGGAAGAACAGCAGCCGCCTTCTGAAACAGATGAAACAAAAGTACAGACAGAAGAAGCTTCTGACTCAGAGCCTTCCAATGAAGGCGGCTCCGGTGAAGATGGTTCCGATGAGAGATCTTCTGATCAGGAAGGTTCCGATGAGAAAGCTTCAGATGAAGAAACTTTGTCTGAAGAGAATGAAGAAACATTTTCCGGCATAGAAACGGAAGAAATCAATTCAGAAGCAGAAAATCAGGAAGACTCACAACAAGATGTCAGGGCAAAAGAGGGAGAAGAGACTGTCCTTACGCCGATG
>CACZPF010000169.1 GCA_902782975.1 uncultured Lachnospiraceae bacterium | reverse complement strand
GGCAAAACAGCATAAAGGGCTATCGCCAAATGGTAAGGCAACGGACTCTGACTCCGTCAGTTGGAGGTTCGAATCCTCCTAGCCCTGCTCATTAGAAAAGCTTTCATCAGAAGAGGATGAAAGCTTTTTTGTTTTTTTCTGTAAGAAAAATATTCTTGACTTTGTGAAATTCAACATCTATAATAATTCCGTTCATCGGAGGTACGTTGTTCGGATGAGAAACAACAGGCCGGATAAGATGGCAGGCTGAGATGCCCGCTGCTTGTCCGGCCTTTTATATTATTTTATAAAAGCATCGGGCAGAGGTATAAAAACCTGCCCATGGAGGAATCTGTAAAGTATGGAGAACAGAAAAGAACAGTCGAATGATTTTACCAGGGGATCCATTCCCGGGCTTCTTATCCGGTTTTCGCTCCCGGTATTGTCTGCGCTTCTTCTGCAGGCGCTTTACGGGGCGGTCGATCTGCTGGTTGTAGGTCAGTTTGCAGCTGCGGCGGATGTATCGGCGGTCGCGACGGGGTCAAATATTATGATGACCATCACGAATCCTCTGTCGAGTTTTGCCATAGGGATCACGGTTCTCCTTGGATATCAGATCGGGCAGAAAAAAGCCCGTGAAGCGGGAATTACCATCGGGGCCGGCATCGTCCTGTTTGCAGGGCTCGCAGCCATCGTGACACTGCTGCTGGTTCTGCTCCCGACGCAGATCGCGTCGCTGATGCATGCGCCGGAAGAGGCGTTCCAGAAGACCGTTTCTTATGTACGGATCTGCGGTCTGGGCAGCATTGCCATCCTGTCCTATAATCTGCTGGGCAGTATTTTCAGGGGAATCGGGGATTCCCGGACGCCTCTCGTTTCTGTCGCTATCGCATGTGTCATAAACATTGCCGGAGACCTTCTTCTGGTTGCCGGATTTCATCTTGGCGCGGCAGGGGCAGCCATGGCGACGGTTGGTGCCCAGCTGATCAGTGTGCTGATTTCTCTGGCCATGATCCGGAAAAAAGAACTTGGTTTTACGGTCACCCGCAGTATGATCCGGTTTGATCCGGATATTTCAGCAAAGATCACAAAGCTTGGCCTTCCGCTTGCTCTGTCGGACTTTATGGTTGGCATCTCTTTTATGATCATTCAGGCGATTGTCAATTCCCTTGGGCTCATTCCATCCGCAGGGATCGGGGTGGCTGAAAAGGTCTGCGCGTTTATTATGCTGGTTCCCAGCGCATTTATGCAGTCCATGGCGGCATTTACAGCCCAGAATATCGGTGCCGGAAAGCAGAAGAGGGCGGAGCAGGCTCTCTGGATCGGAATTCTTCTATCTCTGGCAGCAGGGTGCCTGATGTTCTTCCTGTCTTTCTTCCGGGGAGATCTGCTGTGCAGTATGTTTGCCCGGGATCCGGAGGTGATCGCAGCTGGTGCGGACTATCTGAAAGCCTACGCCATCGACTGCCTGTTTACAGCTGTGTTCTTTGTATTTACAGGTTTTTACAATGGGATGGGGCTTACCCGGTTTGTCATGGCACAGGGTATTATCAGCGCTTTTGGTGTGCGGATTCCGGTATCGTATTTTATGAGTAAGATCCGTCCGGTATCGCTGTTCAGGATCGGACTTGCGACGCCGCTGTCCTCTGCGCTTCAGATTATTATGTGCCTTGGCTGTCTGTGGTACATCAAGAAGAAAAGAAAGAACCTATAATAATAGAAATAATCTATAATAATAGAAATAACAAACCCCGTGGCAGATCATACAAATCAGCCGCGGGATTTTTGTACAATGTGACGAAAAACGAAAATATCTAAAGAAAAATAAAAATTCTATTGAAATATTTATAAAAAACTTTATAATAAAATTTAGAATCCAACAACAGAGAAAACAAAAAACCATTCAATCGATGTAAGGATCGTACAGGACAAATTTTAAAGAACCAGTAAAAGGAGGAAAATTATGGGAGCTCACATCAAACTAGGATATGCACCGACAAGGAGAGCGATCTTCAGTGCACCTGCAGCAGTGGAATATCGTAAACTGACAGCTGACAGACTGAGGGAACTGGGGATCGATTTTGTTGATATCGATGATATTAACGAAGAAGGGCTGCTTTTTGATGATGAAGGCATGCTGAAGATCCTGGATAAATTCCGCAGGGAAAAAGTGGACGGACTTTTCCTTCCTCATGCGAATTTCGGCACAGAATATGAATGCGGGCGTCTTGCCAAGGCTCTTGGCGTGCCGGTCCTTCTGTGGGGCCCGAGAGATGAATGTCCAGATGAAAACGGCATGCGTCTTCGTCATTCTCAGTGCGGTCTGTTCGCGACCGGCAAGGTGCTGCGCAGATTTAAGGTTCCCTTTACCTACATGAATAACTGCAATCTGGAAGACCCCGAATTTGAGCGCGGGATCAAAGATTTCCTGGCTGTCTGCAATGTAGTCAAGGTATTCAGAAGCACCCGTATCCTGCAGATCGGGCCGCGTCCGTTCGATTTCTGGAGCACCATGTGCAACGAGGGCGAACTTCTGGAAAAATTCAATATCCAGCTTTCTCCTATCCCGCTTCCTGAACTGACGGACGAGATCAACAAGTGGAAAGCAGAAAAGACCGAAGTTAAGAAAGTCATCGACTACTGCAAGGAAAACATGAACTGCAAGATCAGCGATGAGCTTCTGGAAAATGTTGCCGGACTGAAGGTTGCCATGAAGAGCCTGGCGGAAAAGTACGGATGCAATGCCATCGCGATCCAGTGCTGGAATGCTCTGCAGGGTGAGATCGGGATCATGCCCTGTGCGGCCAACTCTCTTCTCAATGAGGAAGGAATTCCGGTCATCTGTGAGACAGATATCCATGGCGCCATCTCCCAGCTGATCACCGAGGCAGCCGCCATGAATGAGCGCCGGTCCATGTTTGCGGACTGGACGGTCCGCCATCCGTTTAATGATAACGGAGAGCTCCTGCAGCACTGCGGTCCGTGGCCGATCTCCGTCGCAAAGGAAAAACCCACGATCTGTGTGCCGGTCGCTTTCCCGCAGAACGGCGCCATTTCCGCGGAAGCACAGCATGGCCCGATGAGTCTGGTGCGCTTTGACGGCGACGATGGGGAATATTCTGTACTGCTCGGCCACGCAAAGGGTATTGACGGTCCATGGACCAAGGGAACGTATGTATGGATCGAAGTAGCCAACCTGAAGCGTCTCGAAGCCAAGGTCGTGGAAGGACCCTACATTCATCATGTCGTCGCCATTCACGGCGATGTGATCCCGGTCATCTATGAGGCATGCAAATACCTCGGCATCAAGCCGGATCTCTACGATCCGATCGAGGATAAGGTCCAGGCATACCTGCATGGCGAGGATGTAACGTTTGACGAGGTCTGAGGAGATATTGCCTTTACGGCATATCCTTAATGTTTCCTTCACATAAAGAGAGTAGATAAGGAGGAGTAAACGACTATGCAAAATTTAAGCGCCCTGTCCTATAAACTCCGGCAGGATGTCATCCGCATGATCCGGGAAGGAAAAGGCGGCCATATCGGCGGAGATATGAGTGTCATGGAGGTTCTGGTATCC
>CACZPF010000168.1 GCA_902782975.1 uncultured Lachnospiraceae bacterium | reverse complement strand
GTTCTGTCCAAGGCTGTGAAGAAATGGGATTGAAAAATCCAGGCTTCACAGCTCCTTCTTTTTATGGGTCTATTTCACAGCCCCTTAAACTGATATTATTATTTTCTGGAAACCCGTCGGACAACGGGTGATAGTTCTTTCTTTCTATTCTTCATCTACATCTTTTGTGCGATATCTGTTAGCTGGCTGACAATGGAAAGTAATTGTTCACGTTTATTCTCATTATCCTGTTGTCTGCCTGTCAGCAGATAATCTGTGGTCGCGTCGAGCGTAACGGACAGTTCAAGAAGGAGATCGATGGAGCATCCATATCTGCCTCTTTCTATCCTGCCAATATGTTCCCTGGTAATTCCAAGTCTTTCCGCCAGCTGTCCCTGTGTCATGCCAGCCCGTATACGCATTTCTTTCACTCTCTTACCAAATTCGTTCTGATCAAAGTGCATTGTTTATCCTTTCCCAAGCGCTCAGCAGGGAAAGGACTTCCAATCGCCGGACGAAGCAGGAGATTACGCAAAAAGGCGCCGTAGAAATCGAACCAGAACAGGAGGATACAGTATCCCCATATCTGATTCGGCTTCGTACGGCGCCTGGTAGTTTTTCAGTCCCGGGAGGGGATCCTGCTCCGCATGCTCGATTAAAAGTCGTTAAGTTTTTCAGTTTTCAATAAAATGTCCCGGATGCTGCCTCTGTCGGGAGGCTCGCTGTATGGCCATTCGATCAGCCGGACATGGTTCTCTTCGCACAGCTGCCTTTTCTGCATGTCCAGTTCCCGGCGGTGTGCGAGGGCTTCTTCTCCTCCGAAGAAACCGATCGGATGATAATGCTGGATCCCCTGGTATTCGATCGCGGTCCCAAGGGATGGTATATACAAGTCCAGGCTCTGTCTCCCCAGCCATTGCGGCCGGTACTGGTATAAAGTGTCCGGGTATAGCTCTTTTACAGCATAAAACAGGGTGAGCTCATGTTTCCATTTCGGCCTGATCACGCCTTCTGCCGTCAGTTTCGTCCGGATCCGGGTCCGTTCCAGCCTCCAATTGGTCCGGAGACCGTCCTTTTCCTCATAGAGTGCCAGGTCAGCATACCACCAGTGGAAGAAGGGCATGATCACTTCCGTCAGGTTCCGGAAGAGATCAAGTTCTGAAGAGAAATAGCCGCATTCCAGGATGTGCCGGATATTCCGCCGGACATATACCGTCTTTGCGGGATTATGATAGAACGGCAGGTTTCCCTGGTATTTTGCGATCCTGTCCGGAAGATAAGGCGAACGGAGGACGGTCCCGTCATGCCACAGGTGATTCTGGTACCATGGCAGGGAATAGTCATAAAGGGAGTATCCCCCGTACAGGTCCTCCGACGGGTTCGTATAGAGCAGATGGAACATCAGCAGGACATCATCCATATTGCTTTTATCGAAGACCGCCAGGTAATGGATCTTCTCCTCATCCGGGAACAGGTTCCGGATAGGATGGAAGGCTTCGGCCCTTCTGCAGGCCTCTGTGACCACAAAAAATTGGGAGATAAAGCTTTCCGGGAACAGGAAGCAGGCCTTATGGTCCGTATCCAGTCCCTCAAACTGGCTCATGAAAGCTTCCACATAAGGGTTGGCCGAAAGCGCAGGGGATCCCCGGATCAGCTGCCCTGTTGCATAGCGATAGGGAAGGTCCGCCCAGGACAGCTGCACCAGAAATCTGTCAAAGTGATTATCATCATATTCCTCACGAACGTCATCATAGTCTTTCCGGTACGATTCATGTTCTTCCAGCAGCTTTTCCAGAGTTGTGGATGTTGTCATATCATGATACTGTGGATACCGCTCCCACAGCATGTCCAGCCGGTCGAAGCTGGTGACCGGAGGCGGTTTCTTATGGATCGTGTACATGCATGTTCTCCTTTTATGCTCCGGATAAGGACGGATCCTCATCCCATCTATTCCTGAACAGGTCCCCAGGGCTTTCGATCTTACGGACATCTTCCAGGGAGATCCTGGATGACCCGACCAGGATCGTCTTTGTTACCTCAGTGTCCACGTTAAGGCAGATCCCGCTGATGGCCTTATACTGCCCCTTAAGACCGTAATCCTCATGATCCCTGTCACGGCAGGGCTCAAAGAATGTAACCTTCACCTGTACATGGTTGGCCCTGGCCATCCGGCTGTTATATGTAAGGCTGTGCAGGATCCTGAGCCGCCGGTCCAGCTCGGCGGTATCCTCCTCGCTTAGAACTGTCATATCCTGGTAGAGGATATCTTTCGCACCAATCGCCTCGTTGAACCCTTTCAATGCGTCGAAAGGCGCAAAGATCTTTGCCCTTCTCCTGACATCCATGCCCGGATGCCGGATCCGGAAGGGATCGTACGGGCCATGCTTCGGTTTGCCCTTTAAAAACACATCCCGGTACCGGAAGTCCACCGGCATCGGCATCATTCCGATCAGTTCCATTCATACACACCTCCTCATCCCCGGCAGGATCCCGTGCGTACCGTGCACGGGATGGAGTCATGCGCGCACCGCGTATGCAGGCTTTTCGCGCACCGCGTACGAGATGGAGGGCGTGTGCCTGTTATATAAAGAATTCATGCCAGGCTTTGTGAAACCTTATAATTCTTATTTCGCATGCCCTCCGATCTGCCGGTTTCGTTCAAGAGCCGTCGCGCCTTCGAGCAGGTTCATGCCCTTGAAGATGGCATTCGCCCCGTATTTCCTCCGGACCATCTGCATGGCTCCCATGAGCCTGCGGTCCCTTTCCAGCGCGTCATAATCATAAAACAGGTTCATCTGGTATATCCCTGTGTCCTCCGTTACATCATTGGCGCATATGCCCAGCCTTCGGTAAAGGAGCCGGTGATCCGTCTTTTTGTCAAACTGCTTTACCAGTGCATCCGAGATGATCTGGAGGTTATTCGTGAAGGCACCCAGCCTTACAGTCCCGTTATTGTGTTTCGGGTGGAGCCGGCCGTAAAAATCAAGTGTCACCGGACCTTCATAACCCGGACAGGATTCCAGGCTTTTGTGGTCATAGGACACCCACCAGGTACAGTACCTGGTGACCAGGTTCTTTGCGAACATGTCCGTGCACAGCGCCTCGATCATTTCCTTAAAGACCAGCTTTGCCTCCTGATATTTGTAGGGTCTTGGCAGTACCTGGCCGTTGCTTAAGGAGTGTCCGCTGCTGCGGTAGGATTTGATATCCTGCATCGTGACAGGTTCGACCCCCCAGGCGTGGTCGACCAGGATCTCACCGTCGATACCGAAGGTCTTGTAAAAAAATTCCTCATCCCATTGTGTCCTCTGGGCGATATCACCCATCGTAAACATGCAGGCATTGTATAACCGTCTGGCCTTCCCGGAGCCGACCTGCCAGAAATCCGTCAGCGGCCGGTGTTCCCATAGCAGGTATTTATAAGAATCCTCGTTCAGTTCCGCGATCCGGACGCCGTCCTTATCTGCCGGGGATTTCTTTGCCACGATATCCATCGCGACCTTTGCCAGGTACAGGTTGGTCCCGATCCCGACGGTCGCCGTGATGCCCGTCTCTTTCAGCACATCCCTGATCATGGTCATGGCCATGGCATGGGCAGGATGCGTACCGGCCGCATCTGCCGCGGCCCGGAACATATGCAGGTATCCGCTGCAGTCTATGAAACATTCATCAATGGAATACACATGTACATCCTCCGGCGCGGCATAGCGCAGATAGATCCCGTAGATCTGCGCGGAGACCCTCTCGTACAGCGCCATCCTTGGTACGGCAGTGATGTACCTGACCTTTGTGTGATGGAGAGCCTCATACTCCCGGATCTTCTGTTTCGCTTCGAACAGCCGCGGCCTTCCCGGTACGCCCATGGCTTTCAGGGAGGGCGAAACGGCCAGGCAGATCGTCTGGTCTGAACGGGAGGGATCCGCAACCAGCAGGTTTGCCGCAAGAGGATCCAGACCGCGCTGCACGCATTCGACAGAAGCATAATAGGACTTCAGGTCGATGCAGATATAGGTCCGCGGTAGGGATGTCTTTTCAGCGCTGTTCATCTTTTTGTCCGGGCAAGCCGCGGACGGCACGCCCTGTGCTGTTTCATTCTCCTGAAGTACGCAGGGCTCAGGGCTCCTTCAAACTTGCATTTATGGCATTTGACGAAAACAACATCTGTCTGTGTCACCGGTATCATCTGGACCAGGAACCCGCAGATCGGGCAGCGCATCTGGCGCGTTTTGACCTTTTCAGCTTCCAGGCTTGAAAGTTTCAGTTTCCTGGACCTTCTCATTCTCTTTGACATGCACCGTTTTTTCCGGTTCTTCTTTTCCCTCAGTCCGGGAAAGTGTGGCATCTTTGCGGTCCTGCTTTTCAGTTTCAGGCGCAGTTTCCTTCACTTCATTATCTTCCCCTGTATGGGTCTCTTCTTCTGAAGCTGTTTCTTTCTTAGCCGGGACTTTTTCTTTTTCCTCTCTTTTTTCTCCTGCCGGCTCTTTTTCTTTTTCCTTTTTCTCTTCCTGCTTTGTTTCAGCCGGCACTTTTTCCTCCGGCTCATCTTCCT
>CACZPF010000167.1 GCA_902782975.1 uncultured Lachnospiraceae bacterium | reverse complement strand
TTTCCTGCCCCTGGCTTTTTTCAGCGAACCATGATGGCTGAAACGAGCGTTGCATGTTGTTTCTATCCCTGGCTTTTTTTCAGCAATCAACGATACCTGGAACGAGCGTTGCATGCCGCTTCCTATCCCCTGGCAATTATGTCATTAAGTTTAGCATCCCGGACACCTTGCATGCGTTTGTCCGGGATGTTAAAGACATACTTAATGACATCATTTGCATCCATATGGGGGAAAGTATGGCTGATTCATCTTCAGTCGATATCGCATCCTGCTACATTTACGACTACTTTCATGTACTGACCGGGATTTTTTTCGATATCAATTACGGTTTCGGGGGCTTCTTCCATGGAGACAGTTCTGGTGAGAATTTTGAGCACATCTACTTTGCCTGAAACGATCAGCTCGACTGCTTCTTCAAATTCACCAGCACTTGTCCTGGCTCCACGTACATCGATTTCTTTTTTCGTAAACAAATCTGTAGGAAGTGAAGTTTCTTTCTTTGGCCATCCTGTTAACGTGATGCGTCCGGCATTGCATACCAAATCCAGTGCCCCGCGGATGCAGGGGTTTGCTCCGGTGCATTCCATCACAAGCTGTGCCATAGTCCCGCCCGTGATCTCGGAAACTGCCTTTACAGGATCTTCATTTCCGGAATTTATGATATACTCTATACCCAGTTCCTTCGCAAAATCCAGTCTCTCCTGGACAATGTCGATCATAATCGCATGGGCACCGTAGGCTTCCGCCACAAGTCCGGCAAGCAATCCGATGGGGCCTGCCCCATAAATGGCACAGTATTCTCCCGCCTTCAGTCCTCCGCGGTGTACACCATGAAGGGAAATGGTCAGCGGTTCTGCCATGGCAGCAAGCGTCCAGCTCATTTCGGCAGGTTTTCTGACAAGCAGCTTTGAAGGATGGCAGAAGTATTCAGCCATACCGCCTTCTGTCTGTACTCCAAGAACTTTCAGATCTGTACAGCAGTTTGTGCGGCCGATGGAGCAGGGATAGCAATGACCACAGTAAATATAAGGGTCAATTATCACTTCATCCCCGACTTTAAAGCCTTTGGGGTTGTCTTCTTCATCAATGGCTTCTATGATTCCTGCCAGCTCATGTCCGATGACTCTGGGATAAGATACCAGTCCATTTGTTCCACGGAAAGCACCGATATCAGAGCCGCATATTCCTGCAGTGATCACCCTGATCAGCGCCTGCCCCTTGCCGGGTGCAGGTTTTTCCTGCTCTACACAATGAATTTCCCATGGTTTCTCAAGTTTGATTACTTTCATGTTTCCTTCTTTCCCGCTCCGTAAAAATGCGAATCAATATTACTGATCCTTATTAAACCTTTTTAATCTTTGTTTTCATTTTGATTTTTTGGAACCAGATGACTACAAAAACTCTGTTCATGCAGGTTCGAATTAAATCTATTCTGTCCTTCCTGTTCTTCTTGAAGAAAGCAGGACTGCCAGGAACAAGACGATTCCATATATGACCTTCTGTACGCCCTGGGAAAAACTCATGGCGGTCAGCAGGCCGTCCAGGATGACGATAACAAAACATCCTGCCATGGTTCCAATATAGCTTCCGCTTCCACCCATGAGGGATATGCCGCCAATTGCTACGGCGGATACCGATTCCATCTGATAATTGGAACCCATTCCAAGATATAGCTGCGTGACTCGTCCGGAATACAGAAGTCCGCCAAGAGCAGCCATCATGCCGCAGATCATATAGGTGGACATCTTAACCAGCTTGACATTAATACCTGAGTACAGGGAACAGGTCATGCTGTTTCCGATCGCATAGATTTTTCGTCCGTAAGATGTTTTAGACAGAATCACCCATGTAAGAACAGACATCACTACCCATATGAGGAACATCCATCCGACAGCTCCCACTCCTCCTGTTGCCAGGTTCTTCATACCATCTGGTATTTTACCACCGGGGGTGCCGTTTGTAAATCCCACCAGCAGGCCCTGGAATATAATGTTGGAAGCCATGGTCATAATGACAGGCGCAATTCCCACATAAGCAATCCCGAATCCGTTCAGAGCGCCCATGACAAGGCCTGCCAGCAGCACTACCGGAACTGCATAGATCATCTTTGCCGGTTCGCCGCCTGTCAGCATGGCACATAGATAAGCACCTATGCAGAATACCCAGGGAACCGAAAGATCCATGCCTCCGGTCAGAATTGGAAACGTCTGTCCAATGGCTGTAAATCCAAGCATTGCGATAGAGATCGAGATCATTTTTAAATTTGCTGTATTCGCATAGCCTGGTTTCATGACCGATACAAAAGCAAGAAGGGCAAACGCGATAATAAAGGTCAGAAGAATTGATGCATTTCTTTTTAATGTCTCTTTTGCAGTCATTATCCAACGCCCTCCTTCCGTTTTTTGAGAGTGTTTCCATATGCGCTGAGTGCAACGGCAAGTATCAGAAGTACTCCCTGCACAAGGCTGGACCAGTAGGAAGACACTTTCATAAAGACCAGAAGATCTGTAATATACCGCAGAATAAAAGCACCGATGATGCTTCCTATGATCCCGCCGCTTCCTCCGGCCAGTGCTGTTCCGCCTATTACAGCTGCAGAGATGGAAGACATGACAAAATCTCCACCGGCCGTAGGTGAACCGGAAGCGACAACAGCGGTTCTGTAAAGTCCGGCAAGGGCAGCAAAGCATCCTGAAAGGGCATATGCTGTCACCATTGTTCTGAGAACAGGAATACCATTTAATCTTGCCGATTTTTTATTACTCCCGATGGCATAGATATTCATACCGGTCTTTGTATTTTTAAAATACAGCCACAGCAGAATCATAATGACAAGGAGGATCGCTGACAGCGGCAGATCGCCGAATCGTTTTGTGAGCGCTTTCATGTAAGAACGCGGCACCTTTCCGCCATCCACTTTCAGGATCAGAAGAGCCAGACCCATACAGACCGATTGTGTGGCCAGTGTTGCAATGAAGGGCTGCAGTTTTGTTTTTTCTATGACAAAGCCATTGAACATGCCAATCGCAATGCCGATTATGATGCAGATCACACTCCACAAAAGGATGCTCCCCGCGCTGTCCTGCATGTGTACTGCTGCCAGACAGTTTGTGATGCAGATCACACCGCCTACCGAGAGGTCGAACCCTCCTGTCAGCAGTACAAAAGTCTGTCCGACTGCTGCAAGAACCAGCGAGAAAGAATTATCACATTTGTTTGCTATGTAGCTTGCCTTCAGAGTATTGGTATTCAGAATCCCCATGACAGCTACGATGATGATCAGCATGGCATAGGGAACGATCGCCAGCCAGTTGTCCGATAGTTTTTGTTTAAATGTTCTTTTATTTTCCACTGGAAGCTCCTCTCTCTTCAATACCGATTGAAGCTCCGATGATGTTTTCTTTGTTCAGCTCCGCGCCTTTAAAATCTCCAACCACACGACCGTCACGCATAACTATGACACGGTCGCAGATACGTTCCAGTTCTTCCACGTCAGTGGAAAAATACAGAACAGCCTTTCCCTGCTCAGCAATCTGCCGGACTAATGTGAACATTTCCTTTTTGGTCCCTATATCAACTCCGCGGGTGATATCGTGCATCAAAAAGATCTCCGGCTCACAGGACATGATTTTTGCCATTACAACTTTCTGCTGATTGCCGCCGGACAGTTCAGATGCCAGGGATCTGGTGCTGGCAGCTTTTACGGACAGAAGGTTTGTATATTTTGAAACCAGATCTTCTTCCTTCTTTTTATTGACCAGAAGCGCATGACTCAATTTGTCGATAGAGGAGATCGAAATATTAAAATCGATCCCCAGGTTTAAGAATAATCCCTGTATACCCCGTTCCTCCGGTACCAGCGCTATTTTATTGGCGATAGCCCATTTGGGATTTCTGATGTTTACCTGCTGTCCATTCATAAGGACAGTACCATTTACTTTATGAATGCCGTAAAAAGCCTGTAAAAGCTCCGTCTGCCCCTGCCCCGCAAGTCCTGCCACACCAAGGACTTCGCCCTTGTAAAGCTTCATGTTAACGCCATTCAGCGCTCTCTCGTAAGTGACATTCTGCATCTCAAGGGCCGGCTCTGTTGTAGAATGGTCTATGATATCAGGAAAATAGCTGGACATCTTCCTGCCGAGCATCATGCTGATCACTTCGTCCATATCCAGGTTTTCATTAACATCTCTTGTTCCAATGTACTCACCGTTCCGAAGGATCGATATTCTATCGCATCCATCCTGAATCTCTGCCATTCTGTGTGAGATGAACAGCACGATCTTCCCCTCATCGGCAAGCCTGCGTGCCAGTTCAAGAAGCCAGCGTACACGGTTTTCCTCCAAAGCAGAGGTTGCTTCGTCAAGAATCACAATTTTCGGATCCTTAGACAGGACTTTGAGAATCTCCATGATCTGTTTCTGTGAAAGAGATATCATACCGGCCTTAGCATCAGGATCCATTTCCGGGACATCGTATTTTCTGAACAGTTCCAGTGCCATTTTACGGAGCTCTTTGTGGTCAAAGCTGCCAAATCTGGTTTTCGGGATCCGTCCTATAAAAATGTTCTCAGCTACAGTCAGATCCGGAATAAAGGACAGTTCCTGATATACGCAGCCGATTCCGTATTTCATGGCATCCGACGGTGAATGAATAAATGCCTTTTCACCAGATATATAGATTTCACCTTCATCGGGGTGATAAGCTCCGGAAAGTACCTTCAGAAGGGTACTTTTTCCGGCGCCGTTCTCGCCAAGAAGGGCGTGGACTTCACCGCATCTGCAGGACATGGTAATATCCCTGAGCGCATAGTTTCCACTGAATGATTTAGAGATGTGGTTCAACTGAAGATCATCCATATATTTCACCCTTTAAAAAAGACGGAACGGAGACGTCTGTCCTGCCCGTTCCGTCAGATATATCAACCGATTTTATTCGCTGTGATGTTCCGCTCTTTCACTCAGTTGACTGCGTAGTCAGAGATTTCGGAGATATCGAAGGAAATTGTTGTAAAGTCATCCGGGAATGCCGGCCAGTCCATACCATCTGCTACATCGTCCCAGCAGTTAACGCCTCTTTCAATGACCGTGCTCGGAAGGACACCAACATTGACATCTTTGTCTTTTTCGGTTACAAAGATACCAGGTGTAACAAAGGTGTCTTCTTCTACTTCTTCGCCTTCCAGTACGCGAAGAACGTTGTCCATACAAATAACGCCAAGTCCAGGACAGTTGTTGCCGATGATCGCTTCCATATCATTGTCAAGAGCGGTGATCATACCAAGGTTTGTATCAAAAGCTGCTACAGGGATCAGATCCATTCCTGCGTTGGTAAGTGCCGCATAGCAGGATTCTACATAAGCCTGGGAGAAAATGCCTGCAAGATCAGGGTTGGCCGCCAGTACGGATGCCAGCTGCTCCTGACAGATACCATCTGCATACTGAGAAGCAAATTCTGCCACGATATCCATGTTGTGCTCATTAAATACTGCAATCGCTGCCTCGTAAATCGTATTGCCGTTGGTGGAACCGGGCATTCCCGTATCTACCGCGATCTTAGCTCCATCACCGCATTTTTCGCAAAGGTATGTAGCCCATGCTTCTACCATGGCTATAAAGTCTGTCTGTACGGTATAAACGCCGTCTTCATCAATAACAGAGTCAAAAGACCCTACAACAATTCCTTTGTCCATGGCACGCCATACTGCAGGAATTAATGCGCTCGCAGAGGATGCATCAATAATGATCGCATCATAATCCTGCTCGACCATGGCATCGATGGCAGATGCCTGTGCTTCAGCTGTATTTTCACTGTTTACGATCGTCAGTTCTACTCTGTCCTTGTAGGCATCTTTTTCAGCTGCTACTTCAAGACATTTGATCATCAACTGTCTCCAGTCATTTCCCATGTAGGCATTGGAAACACCGATTTTAAACTTTTTTGCTTCTTCTGCCTGCGCAGGAATTGCAAAGGAAGCTGCCATAGAAGCCGCAAGGAACATAGCAAAAAGTTTTTTTGTTGTTTTTTTCATTTTCGTTTCCTCCTTAGATAAAATGTAGTATGACTGTATCGTTTCCTCCGCCGCACCTTTCTGCAAAGTCTGCGAGACAGAGTAGAAACTCAATATTATTTATCACCGATAATAGAGACACAGGGCATCTTGCTATTCTATTTGCCAGGTCCTGTTACTCCGGTTTTTTATAAGTGATCATCTCTCCCTGACACATGATATATGCCTTACAGTCAGGCGCCATCTGCTTCATGGCCAGATCAAATTCCAGCGGATTTCCTTTATGTCTGGCGAATGTCCAGAAATGGCAGGGAATCGTCAGGTCTGGCTTTGCAAGTCCTGCAAGCATTGCAAGATCGCATGCATTCATATTTCCGTATTCTCCGTTAATCGGTCCCAGCAGAATATCGATTCCTTCTTTGAAGGCCTCTTTCATCCGATCCATCTGATAACTGGTATCACCTGTATAATAGATCCTGATGCCTTCCGTCTCGATCACAAAGCCAAGCGCATCCGGCGCAGTATCTCCGTGGTCCGCAAAGACAGCTTTTACGGTAAACCCGCTATCGTGGATTTCATCTCCTACCTGCATCGTCTGAACCTGTGACAAGTTCATTTCTGCCTGTTCACAGAGGGGGACACAGTTTTTAGAACAGTATAGCTTAGCTCCATTTCTCATTAAGACTGGCAGGCTGTCTACATCCAGATGGTCTGTATGATTATGAGAAGAAAGAATGACATCAACGTCCATATCCTGCGGATCCATAAGAGCCGGTGTCAACCGTTTGTTCCCATCAAGCCGCATAGACAGATCCGAAAGATAAGCATCCAGAAGAAGTGTTTTCTTCTGGCTGTTTTTAAACATAAACCCTGCCTGGCCGAGCCACATGATCAATACTTCACCTTCCTGCAAAGGTGCTTCCTGCCATTTTTTCATATAGTCAACCATGATTTTCTCCTTCCTGACATGAGACGTTATGTTCTACTGTGTTATATTGATGCTCTGTTGTTCTGTTTTGATGCTCTGCTGTTCTGTTTTGCCGCTCTGTTGTTCTGTTTTGCCGCTCTGTTGTTCTGTTTTGCCGCTCTGTTGTTTTGTTTTGATGCTCTGTTGTTTTGTTTTGATGCTCTGATGTTCTGTTTGTTATTCTGCTTTGTTGTTCTGTTTTGTTATTCTGTTTTGTTATTCTTTTTGGTGTTGCTCTATTGTTCGGTTTTGCTGTTCTGCTTTAGTGTTCTGCTTTGCTGTTCGGTTTTGCTGTTCTGC
>CACZPF010000166.1 GCA_902782975.1 uncultured Lachnospiraceae bacterium | reverse complement strand
TCAGGAGCAGGAACGGGATCAGACAGATGAGTGCTATCAGAAACACGACCGTATAACTGAGCGTGTAGAATGCCTTGGATGAACCACTGAGCTTGATTTTACTGCTGCTGATGCCAGAGGCTTCAAGATCTTTCGAAGATGACATGGTATCTTATCCCCCTTTCAATCAGAACAGTGCATAATCTTCGTCTATCTTTTTCACGATGGCATTCACGACCATGATGATGACGAAGCACAGTACCGACTGATAGAAGGTAGCGGCGCTCGTCATGCCGATATCAGGATTTGTGACCAGGGATCGGAAGACGTAAGTATCGATAACATCAGTTGCATTGTAAAGCTGCCCGTTCAGACCTATGATCTGGTAGAACATCTCGAAATCTCCGCGCAGGATACGGCCGACCTGAAGAAGGATCATGGTTACAAGGGTTGGACGGATAGAAGGAAGCGTTATGTAACGGATCCTCTGGAAAATCGTTGCGCCATCGATGGCAGCGGCTTCATTGATCGCTTCATCAATTCCTGTGATAGCCGCAATGTAGATGACCGAGTTATAACCGGTCCACTTCCATGCATTGAACGCACAGATGATAAAAGGCCAGGCCCCGGGCATCCGGTAGAAATTGATCGGTTTGCCGTTAAAGAGCTTCACGATCGTGTTGATCAGTCCTGTCTCATAGTTGAATATACTGAAGACGAAGACGCCGACCACGACCCATGAAATAAAGTAGGGCAGCAGAATTACGGTCTGGGAGACCTTTTTGAACTTCTTCCTGTGTATCTCTGACAGAAAGATCGCTATGACCACGGCGAGCAGCTGAGAAGTAACAAGATTCAGGAGATTGTAAAGAATCGTGTTACGAGTAATGAGCCAGCCGGTTCCGGAACTGAAAAGGAACCGGAAATTGTTCAGTCCGTTCCAGGGACTCTTGAATACGCCCATGTCATAACGATAATTTTTGAATGCAAGTACCAGACCGCTCATAGGCATATACTGCATAACGAGAACCAGTATGATCGCCGGTGCAGCCATGGCAAAAAGAGCCTTGTTGCGCTTAAACTCAGCGATAAAACCATCTTTCTTCGTTTGAATCACCTCCTGCATTAGTTTAACCTTTTCCTTGTTGCGCGTTCATTCCAGCAATAAGACAGCGCCTGGCCCGGTCTGCTTTTACAGTCAGATGCTGTAACCTGAACAGATCTCCCGCGATGGACCAGCAGCTAATCATATAACGCTGTATAAAATAAATTTTATCAGATTTCAGCTTCCGGATATATCAGATTTATGGTATATTTATCATAAATATTGTGACTCTGAATTTTTTAGATTTTTATGGAGGCACCGAATGAGCAACCGCGTACTTCCTGATTTTATATCCCGTTCCCTACGCACTCCCGTGAGACGCTACCGACGTACAGATCTATTCTCTTCGCCGCAGTCCTCTATCCCTGCGCCGGAAACCTTCTGTATTATCTCAGGCTTCTCTGATGAGCCGTACGGTTCTGCTGTTCTGTCACAGATCATAGCCGGAAAGCCATTTCACATCACCGACAAAATGCCCGTCATTCTGTCCGTGGAAGGCGTGTTCGCCTATTCTGTCATCATGCAGAAAAAATATGTCTGGATGATCGGACCGTTACGTTTTCGGGAGCCAGTATATTTCTCCCACATTCTTTCAGATACAGATCTGCGTTTTCAGAATCTTCTTCCCGATAAGCCGGACCTGGAAAGCTTTCTTCCATCTGTTCCTGCCGCAGATTTCCGTGATTTTATCCTGCAGACACTTCTTGTCTATAATCTAAAGAAAAGCGGGCTGCCCTCTTCTCCGTTTCTGGAAGAGAATGAATTTCTCGCGGAGAACTGTGTAGATAAAACAGTTATAAAAAAACATGGGGAGAAAGCGCTTGAGAAAATGCTCGATAATCTGGAGATCGGCATCCTGCACAATCCTTACAGCCAGGAGATCCGTGAAAGAAACAGTATACGAAACGGAGACACTCAAAGTCTGCGCCTCGCCCTGAAAGAAACCTTCTCCGGATCCTATGGACAGCTGAGCGATAATCCTCTCCGCCAGGAGATCGACATGGGCATCGTCACCATGACGCTTGCTACCCGCGCAGCCATCGAAGGGGGATTGCATTATGAAGAAATCTTTTCTTTCTGTGACATGACCATACGCCAGATGGAGGCTGCCAGGGATCCCACAACTGTCAGGCATATCTACCGGAACGCAGAATACCATCTCACCGAACTGGTCCGTGACTTCAAAGCCAGACGTTCAGAAGCACATGCAGGAAGGGAAAACCTTCACATCTCCCGGTGCAAGGATTACATATACGGACACCTTCACGAAAAGATCACCGTCGCGCAGATCGCCTCTGCCATAGGCCTTGACCCCAGCTATCTTTCCTCCCTCTTCTCGGCTCATGAGCACATTACGCTCAAACAGTTTATTCTGAACGAAAAGATCCAGCTGGCTAAAAATATGCTGACTTATTCCTCTTATTCCTATATCCGGATCGCCACTTATCTCGGGTTCTGTTCCCAGAGCCATCTGGGACAGGAATTTAAAAAGGTTACAGGGATGTCCCTGAAGGCGTTCCGGGACGCACATGCACTGGAGGCATTCGATGAGCACAATTCCAGGGAAGCACCATAAGAAGGGAACATATGGAACGAAGAATTGACTATCAGATCAAACCGGCGGATCTTCCGGAACTGAAAACGGTGCTGGACGTGATGAAGAAGAAATTCCGCCTCACCGTCCGGCAGATCCGCACCTCAAAATACCTTCCGGAAGGGATCCTTCTGAACGGAAGCCGTGTTACGGTCAGGCATCCCTTGAACGCCGGCGACCGCCTGTCTGTTCTTCTGGAGGAAAAAGTGCCCGCCGGTGCTCTGGAAGTAAGACAGGATGAGAATATCGATATTCCGGTCAGCATCTTATATGAAGATGAGGATATTGTCCTTTTAAACAAGCCGGCCGGAGTTCCGGTGCACCCGAGCCACGGGCATTATATCGATACGCTTGCGAATGCCCTGTGTGCCCACTACCTTTCGAATGGAGAGACTCTCATTCCAAGAGCCATAGGGCGGCTGGATAAGGATACCTCCGGCGTCATCCTGTTCGCCAAAAACCGGACGGCTGCCTCCCGCCTTTCCGGAGGAGATGCCGTCCGCAAAACGTATATCGCTCTGGTATCCGGATTTATGGAACCGAAGGTTTTTACCATCGACCTTCCCCTTAAGAAGAAGGAGGGAGAGCTTAACCGGATGATCATTGCGAGCGATGGGAAAAGGGCCGTTACCCATGGCGAAGTAATCCGTCACGGAATAATAGGCAGACATGAGAACGGAGAATTCGTTTTTACCTTCAATAAAGAAAGAATGGAGGGAACTTCTTCTGAGGAGCCGGCATCTGTCCGGAGCGCTTGCTTTGCTTCTGAGGAGCAGGCATCTGTCCGGAGCGCTTGCTTTGCATCTGAGGATTTCGCCTGCACACAGATCGAAGCCTCTCTTGTCCGCCTTACACTGGAAACAGGGCGGACACACCAGATCCGGGTCCACATGGCCCATACCGGCCATCCCCTTCTGGGAGATCCGATCTATAATCCTGCATTTGATCCTTCCGGGTGCATTCTCCGCTCTGCGCTTCACTGCGAAAAGATCTGCTTCTCTCATCCTTTTACAGGCAGAAAGATAACCGTCGAAGCACCGCTGCCGGAGGATTTTCCGGTAATTCCTGTTGAGATATCAGGCATTTGACTGTGCTGTTGTCAAAAACACACTGTTTGAGCGCAGCGAGTTTGTGTTATTGACAAACATATTTAGCATTTTTTGAGGAAGTTAGAAGTTCAGGGCATCGAAGCCGTTTGAAGATTCCTACAATTCAATCGAAGCAGGGAGTTTTGCAATAGCTATTGATATATAAAAGAAAGGAGTCCATATGAAACAGCAATTTTTTACCGGATCGCTTTCCTCCGACATCACCGAAACTGAAAAGCAGCACCATTCTCTCTGCCGCAGGATTGCCTCAGACGGTATGGTTCTGCTGAAAAACGACAGCTTCTTCCCGATTGAGAGTGGAAGCCGGATCGCCCTTTTTGGCGGAGGCGCCTTATATACCGTGAAGGGCGGCACCGGCTCCGGTTCTGTCAATAACCGCAGCAATGTAAGTATTTATGAAGGTTTGCAGGATGCCGGATACCGGATCATATCCGACTCCTGGCTTACCGATTACAGATCCCGGTATGAAAAAGCCCGCGCGGAATGGATGGACAGTATCTACAAAATGGCAGGGGAAGAACCCTCCTTTGATTCTCTTTACCGGTCCTATTCCGCAAATCCCATGCCTCTTCCCAGGGGAATGGATATTATACCGGAGGATTTTTCTGAAGAAGACCGTCAGAATGCTTCCGCCATCTATGTGATCAGCCGGATCTCCGGCGAAGGGGCAGACCGGAAAGCCGGGAAGGGTGACTATTACCTTTCCGATGTGGAGACAGAGGAGCTGCAGACGATCTGCCGGATTTTTTCCAGGGTCGCCGTTATTCTGAATGTAGGCGGCATCATCGATCTTTCCTTTATGGACAGTCTCCCCGTGGCCGGACTTCTTCTCATGTCACTGGCCGGTATGGAAGGGGGAAATGCACTTGCAGATGTCGTCTCCGGAAAAGTCTGTCCCGGCGGCCGCCTGACAGATACCTGGGCGTATCATTATCTGGATTATTACGCCAGCAGTACCTTCAGCCACAATAACGGAAACATCATCGAAGAAAAATATACCGAAGGAATCTACGTCGGCTACCGGTATTTTGACAGTTTCTCTGTTAATCCCCGGTATCCTTTCGGGTTCGGTCTTTCTTATACTTCATTTGATATGACGCCCGGGGAAGGCCGGGTCGAAGGGCACAATTTTCTTCTGCCGGTGTGTATCACCAACACAGGCAGCCATGCCGGACGGCAGGTGGTGCAGGCTTATGTTTCCTGCCCCTCACGCCTTCGTAAAAAAGAGCTGAAGCGTCTTGCCGCCTTTGGAAAAACCGGTCTTCTTTCTCCAGGCGAAAGTGAAGAATTGCTTCTGAAATTTGACCTTGAACTGCTGTCTTCGTACCATGCGGGAAAAAGCAGATACTTTTTCGATGAGGGCAGTTATTATGTTCTTCTGGGAACTGATGTGCTCCATGTCGAAACTGTCTGCATTCTTTCCCTGTCGGCAGCACGCTGGCTCAAAAAGCTTTCCCCCATCTGCCCTCTTCTGGACGCTCTGAAGGAAATCGAGCCGGAGGAAGAATTTCTTGAAACCATGCGGAACATCTGGGCAAAAGAAGCCGCAGACAAAGGATTGCCGGCTTTTGATATCATGCCGGCTGTCGACCAGCTGATCTTCGAGCAAACTGCTGCTCCTGTATGTGAAACCGGTACTCACTCTATCGATGTAAATGCGAAGACCAGTGACGAGATTCCGCTTCAGCCGTGTTCTGACCGTATACTGAATACCCTCACTCTGGAAGAAAAGGCAGCTCTTGTCTGCGGCCGGCCAAAGGGTGAAACCGCAGAATTTATCGGCAACGCAGCTATCCACGTCCCGGGAGCTGCCGGTGAGACAACCAATATCCTGGAGGAAAAAGGCATCCTCCCCGCCACCCTGGCAGACGGTCCAGCAGGCATTCGCGTCTCTCAATGCTATGAAGAAAACCCTGCAGACGGCAGCATTTATACCCTCACTCCTTTTGAAATGCTGGAAAACCGTTTCTTCGGGAAAACCTTCGAGCATGAAGGCAGCATTAAGCATTATCAGTTCTGCAGCGCCATTCCGGTGGGAACGCTTCTGGCTCAGACCTTTGATCCCGCTCTCATCGAAGAGGCAGGACATCTGATCGCAAAAGAAATGGAGGAGTTCCACATCACACTGTGGCTGGCACCCGGCATGAATATTCACCGGAATCCTCTCTGTGGCCGGAATTTTGAATATTTTTCCGAGGATCCTCTCTTAAGCGGACGGGCAGCCTCGGCCATCACCAGAGGGGTACAGAAGAATCCCCGTCTGGGCGTCACCATCAAACATTTTGCCTGCAACAATCAGGAAGAAAACCGCCGCGGAGTATCATCTATTGTTTCGGAACGGGCTTTAAGAGAAATATATCTGAAGGGTTTTGAGATTGCAGTCCGTGAATCGCATCCTGCCGCCATTATGACTTCCTACAACAAGATCAACGGAGTGCATACGGCAAACAGCTATGATCTGTGCACAACTGCTGCCAGAAAAGAATGGGGATTTGACGGAATTATCATGACAGACTGGACGACCACAAATCATGACGGCGGCTCCTCCGCCGCCAAATGTATCGCCGCCGGCAACGACCTGATCATGCC
>CACZPF010000165.1 GCA_902782975.1 uncultured Lachnospiraceae bacterium | reverse complement strand
TCCCGAACAGCATGATGAAATCGAATTACATGTAGTTTGTTTAGGCTAACTGCCATGTGAAAAAACACCCATCCTACACTCATCCACAGGCGTTGAACGAAATGATGTATGATGGGTGATGGCTATAGTTAGATAACTCTAATTACTATAACCCACGTCCTGATTAATTTCAAGATAAATTTTGAAACATGGGAAACACATGTGTTTATCGGACCATCTCCATGTGTTTGCCCATGTGTCTGTGTTAACTTCGTGGGCTTGTTATATAAAAACTCTGGATCGCCGAGGCTACCGCACGCATATCTCTATCATTTAATATTTTGTAAAAGCTTTCGCTCCCGTTATTGAAATGTGTTCGGATGGCATTAATCGTGCTTTCCAGATCATGACTGACTATGTTTTTAAAGACTTCCTTATGCTCATTTAACGAATCATATTCCCGTGCCGGATTGGCGATATTAAGCCATCTGGCACGCTGCATCTGAAGCCTCATATTGTTAATAATGGTTTTGATTCTCGGGCTGCCTGCATAATCTATTAATGTAGTGTGAAATATCTCGTCATATTGATATATATCGGAAGTCGCTATTGTCGTTAAGGCCTTCTGATGATTCTGGAGGATCTTCTGGAGTTCTTTTTCCTGTGCTGCGGACAGCCATCCATTCTTGGAAATGCGTCGGATGGCTTCTCCTTCCAGGGCTTTCCGGACAGAGAGAATATCGATCACATCCTCCAGACTGATCGGTGAGACGATAAGCTTTCCCTTTTCATTGGTCGTGATCAGACCTTCCATCTGCAGGCGGATGATTGCCTCCCGCACAGGAGCACGGCTTATTCCCAGGTCCTTTGCCACCTTACTGTCAGAGACCGGCGTCTCCGGATATAACACAAAAGAGATGATCTGATCTTTTATGGTATTGTATGCTGTCTCAACACTTGGATTCTTTTCATTATTCTTCATAATTCTTCTTCCTCTAAATAATTAGTTCAGACCCCATAGATATCTGTCATGATCCTGATCTGTGCTGTTCACATTCGTAATATATGTTCTCTTTAATATTACCACATTTGCAGTAAAAATCAACCTTTTTTGTCGACATTTTTTGTCGACAAAAAGTGCCATCAATACAGACATCAAAAAGACGGATTAGCATAAACAGTCTATATTCAGCCATCCAAAAGCATTCCGTCACGGATGGCCAGGATTGCTGCCATCACCACAGCAGTCCTTTATGTTAAATATCACCAAATATCTTTCATCATTATTGTCCAAATAGTCAATTGATTTTTGTCGACAAATATTATATGATTTTGTCATCAAAACAAACGATCACTTTCTAAGGAGGAACAAAAATGAGAGCAAGAAAAATCGTCGCATTATGTCTTGGAACGATCATGGCTGCAGGAATGATGGCATCAACTGCCATGGCGGATACAATTAATCTGCAGCTCGGCGCATGCCAGCAGCCGGAGCACAACACATCCATCGCTGCAGATGAATTTGCAAAACGGGTTGAAGAAGCGACAAACGGCGAGGTAACCATTACCTGCTATCATGCGGAAACGCTTGGAACCAACTCCGAACTCGCCGCCGGATGCGCGGCCGGTACGGTCGATATCTATTTCTCCGCACTCGGACAGTACGGTACTTACTGCCCGCAGCAGACAGTTCTTGATGCCTTCTTTATGTTTAAAGACTGGGAGCATCTGAAAAGATATATGGCAAGTGACGGATATGCAAACATCATGTCCCAGGTAGAAGCAGCTACCAATACTCACATTCTCGCCAGTATCTATTATGCAACCAGAGATATCTATACGACCAAAACACCTGTCCACACGGTTGCCGATATGAAAGATCTTAAGCTCCGTGTTCCCAACGAACCGATGCCGGTTGCCTGTATAAACGCGATGGGCGCCAGCCCCACCCCGATCAATTACGGTGAAGTTTACATGGCTCTTTCCAACGGCACGGTTGAAGGCGGAGAAGGAGGACCTTCCAGCCTGATAGCAATGCATTTTAACGAAGTATCCTCTTACCTGACCCTTGATAACCATCAGGTTCAGACCCTCACCTTCTTCATGAGTGACAACGCAAAGAACAGACTTACTGACGAACAGTACGAAACCATCAAAACGATCTGCGAAGAAGTATGTGAAGAGTACAGTGAGATCGGATACCAGCAGGAACAGAAGGATATCGAGACTTTAAAAGAAACCATGGAAATTATCGATGATCCAGATGTAGATTCTTTTGTTGAAGCCTGCAAGACTGTATGGGATACACAGGTCGAAAGCGGTGCCTGGGAAGAAGGAGTATGGGAAGATATCCAGACTTACCGTGACTGATCCTGACATCAATTCAATTTAAAATAGTCCCCGGCACTGTTCTCTTTACAGTGCCGCCGGGCTGATAATTAAACGGGAGAAGATGATCATCAGAACGATTCCTTCTCCCGTTGACTTTCAAAGACAATCATCGGCAACAGATTAGTTATTATCAAAGGAGTACTCTCATATGTGGAGGCAAACAATCCAGAAAATACTGCGGGGAATCGGCCTGTTGGAACGTATACTGCTCAGTATCTTATTTGTCTTTATGTGCGTAATACTGGTCATGCAGATCGTCAGCAGGTATTTTTTAAACAGCCCGATCATCTGGACAGATGAGATGACAACTTTATTCCAGCTGGTTCTCGCATTTTTGGGTATAGGGTACGGGATCCGAAAAAAATCTCATGTATGTCTCTCCGGATTCTACGAGAAATTCCCGGAACACGTCCAGCACCTTATATCGATAGCCACGAATATTCTTGTCATCGTATGTCTCGGATTTATTATCGAACAGGGCTTTTTTTATGCCAACATGCAGTGGCATATCAAAACTATGACTACACGGTTTATGAACGGTTACTTTTATATCGCTGTACCGATCGGCCTCATCGAAGCCTGTATCTATCTGGGGTTTGATTCCGTCGATCACCTGATGTACCTGCTGCATAAAGAGCCTGTATTCAGATTGGGGGAGGATAGTAAATGACAAAAATCATATGGCTGTTTTTAATATTTTTTATCCTGCTCCTGCTCAAAGTACCTGTTTCTTTTTCTTTACTGTGTGCCAGCGTCATCTATATGAAAATAGCTAATGTGAGCGTTCTTGCCGTAGTCCAGCGGTCCATAGCCGGTGATACTTCATTCACACTGCTCTCCGTCGGATTCTTTGTCCTGGCAGGCAATCTGATGAACAACGGAGGGGTAACGGAGAAAATATTCGACTTTGCCAAAAAGCTGGTCGGATGGATACCCGGAGGTCTCGGACATACAAATGTACTGGCCAGCGTTATTTTCGCAGGTATGAGCGGAACTGCCGTCTCCGACGCTGGCGGGCTTGGACAGATCGAGATCAAATCGATGAACGATGCAGGATTTGACCCGGAATTTTCAGCTGCCGTAACAGCTACTTCCTCTCTGATCGGTCCCATCATTCCACCAAGTGTACCGCTTGTCATGTATGCAGTTATCACAGGTGTATCCACCGGAAGGCTTTTTATTGCCGGCATCATCCCCGGCATTCTGATGGCTCTTGTAATGATGTGTTATATCATTTATGTGGCAGAAAAAAGGCACTATCCCAAAGAGAAGATGCCTGCTCCCAAAGACCTGCTGATCAGTTTCGGAAAATCCTTCTTCGCCCTGCTCACTCCGGCCATCATTCTGGCAGGCATCTTTACAGGGATCGTCACGCCGACGGAAGCCTCTGTTGTTGCCTGCGTGTATGCGCTGATCTACGGACTTGTCTCAAGGCAGCTTAAGCTAAGAGATCTTCCCAGGATCATCGATGATACGATCACGCTGACCATGATGGTTCTTCTGATCGTTGCAGCCGCCAATGCTTTTGCCTATAACCTTACCCTGGCACAGGTTCCACAGACCATCAGCAAGTTTTTACTCTCACGCTTCACCAGCAAGGCCATCATCATTCTCCTGATGTTTGTTATTCTCATGGTCGTGGGATGTTTTCTGGATGCCTCGGCAGGCATTATGATCATGACACCGGTACTTTACCCTATCGCAACCAGTTTCGGGATCGACGGCGTGCATTTCGGTGTTTTTATGATTCTCACCCTGATGCTCGGACTGATTACTCCTCCTGTCGGTCTGGTGCTTTACGTCTTACAGGGAATCACCGGGCTGAGTTTTTCAAAAATAGCCAAAGCGGTTCTTCCTCAGCTGATCCTGCTTGTGATTCTCGTTATTATTGTCGGCTTTGTTCCGCAGCTGTGTACCTGGCTGCCAACTTTAATCTATGGATAATCATCAGTTAGAAAGGACAGGTAATTCAGAAAATGAGTTTTGTGACTGAAACACCAAAGGAAGAACTTCAAAGAAAGCAGAATATCATCGACAAGATAAATTCCGCCAGTCTCGAAGAATTGATCGACTGGTCTCTTGATACTTATAACAGTCCGGAAAATAAAAGGAAAATTGAGAACACGGATCCGCTGAAATTTATCATCTACATCGGCCGGACGGTTTATGGAGATCTTCTTCATTTTACGCAGCCTGAATTTTTTGAGGAAGCAGACAAAAGTCTTGCCGCTCAGCTGCGTGAAAAACTTTTTGTTCATTATATTCTTGAAGACGATACTCCCTTTAATCTGAATGTCGGCGTAGACCTCGGGACTGCCCTGGAAGCTACATTATTCGGGATGAAATATGTATATCCCGGCTCTGCAGATCCTACTTATGAAAATACTCCGCTGCTCTCAGAGCTGGAGGATTATAAAAAACTGACCTATCCGGATTTTTATAAATCAGGATGGATGCCCGAAGCACACCGGCTTTATGACGAACTTCAGAAAATATCTAAAGGCCGTCTGGATGTTTATTTCCCGGGGTGGGCTCGTGGACCATGGAGCATGATCACCATACTGCGCGGATTTAACAACAGCTTTATGGACTATGCTGATGACCCGGAAGAACTGGCCGACTTCTCCATGTTCCTTGCTGATTCCCGAATTCAGTTTGAAAAAGATCGTCTGGCTTTCCTCGGTCTGGATCCTGCTGAAAAAGAATACCGATGGACCTACTGTTCCTACCGTTTAAATCACAATAGTGATGTTTTTGAGGATGAGGTAGACGGAAACCTGTTTTCACGATCCCTCTTTAATGATATCATAGCTCCGGCTACTCAGAAAATCGCAGATTTTTATGGCGGTTCGATCTCCTACTATCACAGCTGCGGAAACCTGATTCCATTTACAGAGGAAGTTGCTAAATTCGATGTGAAAAATTATATGCACATCAGTCCACTCACCTTCCCAGGGTACGAGAAATTCAACCAGCTGCTGGATAAAGACTGCATCGCGCAGATTTCGTTAAAGCCGACGGATGTTCTTTCTGTTACGGATGAAGGCCAGATTGCGAAGCTGCTCACCGAAAAAATGCGCAGCACAGGCGGAAGACGTGCGGAGATCTGCGCAGACGCCCTGTTTGCAGGCGGATGGGAACTCGTAGAAAATACACTCCGCTGGAGAAATGTATTCCGGAAACTGCGAAGCGAAATTTGATCTGGGACTGTCAGGTAAATAAATGTGGGGCTTGAACACCCTTTGTGTTCAGCCCCACATTTATTTACCTCTTTTGTGCTCTCGTCTCTTCTCCTTCAGGGAAGGATCTTCCCTGTGGCGAGATATAATTCATACCATTCTTCCCGTGTCAGTCTGATATCGGCAGCCTGGGCTATAGAAGCTATCCGTCTGCGGTTTGTGGT
>CACZPF010000164.1 GCA_902782975.1 uncultured Lachnospiraceae bacterium | reverse complement strand
TTTATCCGGTATCCTTTTATTGACCCGGGCTCGATCTATGACGGCAATGTGTGGGACTGGGATACCTACTGGTCTGTCTATGGGTTTCTGAATCTTTTAAAGGATTATGACGGGCAGGAAACAAGGGACAGGATCATCGAACACGCCAAAGGAAACATAAGAAATTTTTTTGATCATCAGCTGGGCGACGGGTATATTCCCATGATGATCGAAGTGGCCGACTGGCCGGAACCCTACCTGAATATGCGTCATAAGGAAGGCGTATGGATGAATATGCACAAACCCTTCCTTGTAAGCCAGATCCTCCTGATCAGCCGCGCGATCGGTGATGATCTGTGGGCGAAGGAATTCCGGGAAGGGATCCTCCGGTATTTTGCCTGTTACGACCGCAATTATCTGTTTAAAAATGTTGGCCTTTATGTATGGCATGATGATATAATGATCGGGATGGATAATGATCCGGCAACCTTTGGCCGCCCGCCTTTTTCGACGGCAAATATATTCCTGAACAGTTTCATGTGCATGGAACTGGCCTCTGCCGAAGCGCTTTTCAGAGGCTGGAACGATCAGGAGAAGGCGGACACCTTCAGAGAAAAAAGAAATCTTCTTGTAAAGGCTATTCAGGAAGAATGCTGGGACCGGCGGGATCAGTTTTTTTATTCTGTGGATGTGGATATTAAGACCCGGAAATACGACTGGTTCCATCAGGGGCTGGGTGTTTTCTGGAAGACGCTGCCCATCAAAATCCGGGTCTGGTCCGGGTTTATTCCGCTCTACGCCGGAATCGCGACAAAGGAACAGGCGGAGGCTCTGGTGAAGCATGGGTCTGACCGGGATACTTTTTATTCTGCGTACGGCGTAACAACGCTGGCCAGGGACGAGAAAATGTTTGATCTGTCTGTCACGAATAATCCTTCAAACTGGCTGGGACCCATCTGGCTGGTAGCCAATTATGTGGTTTTCCGGGGGCTGATGAATTACGGCTTCCGTGAGGAGGCGGAGCGGATCTATCTGGGAAGCCTGAACCTCCTTGGCAGGGATCTCGAGAAGACCGGATCTCTTCATGAATACTATAACCCCTTTACCGGAGAGCCGGTAATGAACGGAGGGTTCATCAACTGGAATGTGCTGGTTCTGAATATGGCGGATGAGCTTGCAGGCGCAGCACCCATGAATCCACTCCTCTGATCCGGCCTGAGAAGCAGGATCTCCCCAGAACTTTAAAGAAAGGGAACAGAACAAAATGAAAATTGAACACCTGAAAATCAATCATCTGAATGATCCACTGGGGTATGATCTGTCGTATCCCTCTTTGTCTTACATCGTCACCGAAGCAGGAACGAGAAAACAGGCAAAAGCCAGAATTCTTGTGGCCACGGATCCTGACTTTTCTGAGATCGTGTACGACAGTACGCCGCGTACCGATATCGACAGTACAGGGTTTGACCTTCCTCTGGACCTTCTGCCGGAAACCAGATATTTCTGGAAGGTAAAAGTCTGGGGTTCGGATGCGCCGGATGCGCCGGTTACAGAAGAGGCCGAGAGTGAGACGGCCTGGTTCGAAACGGGAAAAGCCGGCGGATGGGAAGCCGATTTCATAACGCCGGATCTGGAGCCGGATGTGCAGGCCGTGGTCATGAAGGATTTCAGCATCGAGAAGCCTGTCAGGAAGGCAAGACTGTATATGACGGGGCTTGGGCTTTACGAAGTTTACCTGAACGGCAGAAAGCTGGGGGACGAATATCTTCAGCCAGGCTTCTGTGCCTACGATACCTGGATCCAGTATCAGACCTATGACATTCTGCCGCAGGAGGGGAAGAGCCGCCTGGAGATCGTTCTGGGAGACGGCTGGTATAAAGGCTGGTACGGCCTGCGCATCAAAAAGAACAATTACGGGGACAGGCTTGCCGCCATTGCAGAACTGAAGATATGGTACGAGGACGGTACCTGTGAGACCATCTGCACCGACACCTCCTGGATGGCAAGAAAGAGCCGGATCGTGGAAAGCGGCATCTATCCCGGCGAGGTATATGATGCTTCTCTGGATGTAAGCGAACTCTTCGGAGTCCGGAAGATCGACCTGGATAAGGCAAAGCTTTCTCCCAGATTAAGCCCGCCTGTCACCATCCATGAAAAGATCAGGCCTGTTGAAGTGATCCACACGCCAGCAGGAGAAACAGTTCTGGATCTTGGCCAGAACATGGTGGGGTGGCTGTCCTTTACTTGCAGCGCGCCAAAGGGGCATAAGATCTACCTGCAGTTCGGAGAGATCCTGCAGGATGGAAACTTTTATAATGAAAACCTGCGGACTGCGCTGGCGGAATTCACCTATATTTCCGACGGCGTAAAAAGAGAAGTCCGCCAGCACTTTACATTCTACGGCTTCCGGTTTGTCAAAGTCACCGGCTGGGAGGGAGAACCGGATCCGGAAGACTTCCGCGGCCTGGTGATCCATTCAGATATGGAGGAGACAGGAAACATCGTCACTGCCGAACCCCTGATCAACCAGCTGGTCCACAATGCGAAATGGGGCCAGAAAGGGAATTTCCTGGATGTACCCACCGACTGTCCGCAGAGGGATGAGCGGTACGGCTGGACCGGCGATGCCCAGATTTTCAGCGGGACAGCCTGTTTCAACATGGATACGGCTGCTTTCTACCGCAAATTCGGAAAGGATCTTTACGAGGAACAGAAAAAACTGGGCGGCAGCGTTCCGGATGTGGTTCCCGTGGCAAACTATCCCGGCGATGCATCGACGGCCTGGGCAGATGCGGCGACGATCATTCCCTGGAATGTTTATCTGCATTTCGGCGACAGGGGGATCCTGAGGCGGCAGTACGACAGCATGAAGGGCTGGGTAGACTACATGCGCCGGGAGGATGAAAAATACGGCAATAAGTATCTCTGGCAGAGCGGCTTCCATTATGCCGACTGGCTGGCTCTGGACGGCAACGTGAAGGGCGGCGTGTACGGTGCCACCGATCCCTTCCTGATCTGCTCCGGCTATTACTATTATTCCACAAGGATCGTCGCCAGGACGGCCGCCATTCTCGGAAAAGAAGAGGACGCGGCGTACTATAAGGATCTGAGTGAAAAGATCAAAGAGGCTTTTATCAGGGAATACTTTACCCCTTCCGGGAGGCTCTGCGTCAATACCATGACCGCGCATGTCGTAGCCCTCTATATGGATCTTACGCCGGAATTCGCCCTCGAAAAAACAAGACAGGGACTTCTTGACATCCTCCGCCGAAACCATTATCATCTGAATACAGGTTTTGTGGGAACTCCCTACCTGTGCCGCGTGCTTTCGGACAACGGCATGAATGCTCTGGCGTACAGACTCTTAATGGAAAAAAGCTATCCGAGCTGGATCTACCCCATTACCATGGGGGCGACGACTATCTGGGAACGCTGGGATTCTGTCCTGCCGGACGGAAAGATCAGCGGGACAGGAATGAACTCCCTGAATCATTATTCCTATGGTTCCATCGTCGAATGGATGTACAGGAATATGCTGGGTATCCGGCCATCCTTCGAAGGGGCGGGATTCAAGAAGTTTACCCTTGCTCCTTCCCCGAATTACAGGATCAGATGGGCCGGAGGAGAGCTCCTTTCTGCGTCGGGCGTGATCAAAAGCAGATGGGAGATCAAAGGAAAAGAAGTGGAATTCTCATTTACCGTTCCCTTTGATACAGAAGCACAGATCATTCTTCCGGATGCGGATCTTACAGTGCTTGAAGAAAAGCTGAAGTCCTTTTCTTCCGACGGGGCAGGTGTGATCTCCTGCGAACAGGACGGAAGGAATGTCCGGGTGAAGGTACAGGCCGGGACATACGGTATCACCTATGAGCCGGCGGTGCCCGTAAGAAAGATCTACAGTGCTGATTCTCCGGTGGAAGAGCTGATGGCCAATGAAAAGACGAAGAAGATCCTCGATGAGGAGTACTTCTCTTTTGTGACACAGCTTCCGTTTATGGATGAACTTTACACTCTTCGGGAACTGATGAATGGACCATTCACCAATGTTCCCTATGAACAGCAGAATAAGATCGACCTTCTCCTGCAGGCAGTGGAATAAAACGCAGGATCCTGGGAAGATCTGGCAGAAAGGAAAGGCAGTTATGCTGAGACAGAACATCATTTTTGTGGAAAACCGTGCAGGCAGTCTGAAAAAGGTGACCAGCCTCCTGAAAGAAAATAATCTGGATATTTATGGATTTGCCTGCTTTGACGCACCGGAATATGCCATTTTCCGGATGATATGCAATGATCCGGAAAAAGCCGAAAAAATCATGTCGGATAACGGTTATATGAACCGTCTGACTCCCGTCATCGTTGTCAATCTGGAGGACAGGGCAGGCGGTCTGGACGATCTTCTGGATGTTCTGTCGGAAAGCAATATCAACCTGAACTATATCTATACGTCTTTTCACCGTGGAAGCCTGGCACCTGTTGTCATCGTATATTCAGAAGGAATGTCCGTCACCGAAGGTATCCTGAAGAAGAACGGCTTCCGGATCATGACTTCTCTGGAAGAATTTCAGGACTGAACAGTTCAGACAGCGGAGTGGGGTGAATAACGGATTGAAAGAAGATCGTTTAGATATAAAATCCAGGAGCTTCAGGGCGGGGTTAAAGGATGGGATCCCCATCGGCCTTGGCTATTTTGCCGTGTCCTTCAGTTTTGGCATTATCTGTGTAGAGGGCGGCCTTTCCATCTGGCAGGCAGTTCTTATTTCTCTTACAAATCTGACCAGTGCCGGCCAGTTCGCCGGCATCGGCGTTATCTTTGCGGCAGGTTCTTACTGGGAAATGGCCATGATGCAGCTGGTCATCAACCTGAGGTACAGTCTGATGTCTTTCTCGCTGGCTCAGAAGCTGGTGCAGAATGTCTCCTGGGGGCACCGGTTTGTGGTGGCGTTTGGTGTAACGGATGAGATTTTCGGCGTCAGCGCCGCCCAGCCGGGAAAGGTGCATCCTTTCTATAATTATGGTGCGATGTGTATGGCCATCCCCGGGTGGACGCTGGGAACCCTGGTGGGCGCCGTGGCCGGCAGCCTTCTGCCTGCATTCATCCTGAGTGCACTTAAGGTAGCCCTCTACGGCATGTTTATAGCGATCATCATTCCGCCTTCCAAAAAGAACCGGGCGGTCCTGATCTCGGTCGTTTCTGCCATGGCCTTAAGCTGTTTGTTTACCTGGCTGCCGGGTCTGAAACAGATTTCTTCCGGCTTCGTGATCATTATCATAACAGTAGCGGTGGCAGGTCTCGCGGCTGTTCTGGCTCCGGCAGAAGAGGAGGTGTCCCATGAATCATAATGTTTATATCTATATTCTGGTGATGGCGGGCGTTACCTATCTTGTCAGAATGCTGCCCCTGGTCCTTTCCAGAAAGGAGATCAGAAACCGGTATATCCGTTCCTTCTTATTTTATGTACCTTATACATGTCTTGCGGCGATGACTTTTCCGGCCATCCTTTCGGCACCGGATAAAGGAATGGCAGCCGGAGCGGCGGGCTTTATTGTGGCTTTGATCGCGGCTTACAAAGAAAAGAGCCTCGTCACGGTCGCCCTTCTCGCATGCGCCGCTGTATTTATCGTCGAACGGTTCATTTAAAAATCAGGTCCCCGGATACGTGTCTTATCAGCCGGCACGTGTCCGGGGACTTTTTTTCTGTCCGATTTTTAAGACAATAATCCCTTGACAAACCCTGTAAAGTGAAATATAATTTCAACAAAAGTTACAAAATATTTACAATATTATGTTAACAATATGAAGAATTATGTAAACTATGTGAATGATTATGTAAACTGTTAATGATTATGTAAACTATTTAAGTTTATATAAACGGTTCTGGTTTAGATAAACTGCTCCTGTTTACGCGGATTTTCTTCAGATGTAACGACAGGTTCAGGGCGATTTGAGGGAACAGATATGTATACGGCGACAAAAAAGAAGATCAGAAAAGATGAAGCGGAAGTGCGAAGGCGGCGGTATATGGCGGTCATTATGCTGATTCTTGGCATTATGGGCATTGGAATGATCGCGCTTGCCGGCATGTATCCGTCCTACGTGGAAGGAGATTATTCCAGGGTCCAGACTGAGATCACGGAAAACAAAACGAAGGATCAGAAGGCTGTGTTCCTCCAGGCAAAGACGGATTCGGCAGAGAATACCGGCAGTTTATCTGCCGATGCGGCACGGATCCCCAAAAATGAACAGACGGCCGAAGAAATCCTTCAAAAGAATCCCGGCGGGATCGCGGGTATCCTGACCGGCATGAAACAGGCTGCATCCGGAAGAACCAAGGTCAGCCGGATCGGGACCTCCTGTGAAAAAATAATCGTCGGAGACCGGCAGATCGCTGTAAAGCCGGAGACCGTTAAAATGGATCT
>CACZPF010000163.1 GCA_902782975.1 uncultured Lachnospiraceae bacterium | reverse complement strand
ACCATGACGGATTCCGGCGAGATTCTGAAGGAAATGCGTAAAGGAAACTGTGCCCTTCTTTCCATCGGCGGCCTCGGCGAGGAGACAGGCGGATACAAGGGATACGGCTTTACGACGATCGTTGAGATCCTTTCTGCCGCGCTTGCGGGCGGACCGTACATGAAAGAACTGAGCGGAAAAGATGCAGACGGAAATAACCGGATGTACAGGCTGGGCCATTTCTTCTTTGTGATCAATCCGGAATTCTTTATGGGGCTTGATACATTTAAGAAGACGACTGGTGGTATTCTCCGTGGACTTCGGAATTCGGAAAAGGCACCCGGTGCAGAGCGGATCTACACGGCAGGTGAAAAAGAGTGGGAGGCATGGCAGGACAGAAAGGATAAAGGCGTGCCGGTCGGCGAATCGATCCAGAAAGAACTCGTTACTCTCCGTGACGAGCTGGGACTGGATTACAAATTCCCATTTGAATAAAGAAACGAGGAGACAGGGGACGGTTCTCTGTCTCCTTTTTTTGAATTTTCTGAAAAAGGAGACAGAGAACCGTCCCCTGTCTCCTATATTTCTTTTCTGAGCCTCCAGACCGGCAGGCCCATCTGGTCACGATATTTGGCGACGGTGCGGCGGGAAATGGGAATTCCTTCCTTATTTAATATAAGACACAGCTCCTCATCCCGGAGGGGCTGTTTTTTGTTTTCTTTCTGGATCAGCAGGGCGATCTTTTCACAAATGTCAGAGACAGAAACGGATGCGGCCGGGTCATCTGCCGGAAAGTTCCTCGAAAAGAAAAAATCCAGCGGGTAGATGCCGTAGCAGCACTGGAGATATTTATCTTTTAAGGTGCGGCTGATCGTAGATTCGTGTACAGAAAGAAGTTCGGCTGCCTGGCTGCGGGAAAAGGGTTTTAAATTCTTGTTTCCATTTAAGAAGAATTCAGTCTGGGCTTCTACAATACATTCAGCCAGGCGAAGAAGCGTGCGGCTTCGCAGGCGGATCTGGTCCTGCAGCTGCAGGACCTGCTGTTTTTTTTCCCGCAGGTACGCATAGGCTTCAGGAGAACAGTTTTCTTTGGAAAGCTTCAGATATTCCGGATTCAGTGTAATGGAAGGACAGGTATAGTCGTTGACAAGAATCTCAAACCGGTCGGAAAACTTGACGACCGTGATATCCGGCGTTGTGTAGTGCACGGGTTCGCTGCCGGCAAAGCCGCGGGAGGGAATAGGATCGAGGCTTTTGATCAGGGAAGCAGCTCTTGTGACTCTTTCTTTTTTAATATGAAGTTTTCTGGCAATCGCATCAAAACGGCGGTCCGCCAGAAGGTCCGGGCAGGAGAGGATGATTTCCTTTTCTACCTCGAACCCGGGGACTGGAAGATCTGTATAGGGAACATCCTCTAATGCATTCAGGACGGAAGCCGGAGAAGATTCCGGGACACCGGCTTTGGAAATGCGAGGAAAAGGCCCCGGAAAAGCCATATGAAACAGCTGTCGTATCAGACATTCTTCCGTGCAGGAGGAAAAAACCCCGGCGGGTTCCAGTTCTTTTAAATAGGAAAGATAACGGTGTACTTCCGCGGCCGGGATATGAAGAACATGTGCTGTGTCTTCTTCTGTATCGGTAAAAAAACCTCTGGAATCCAGACAGCTGCAAAGATAGTCAATAACCTTCCGGTCATAATCAAAATCCGGGGAGCAGAGAATCTGAAGAAGAATGTGATCAGAGAGGGTCCCGCCTTTTGGATCCGGTATGGCGTCCAGCGGATCTGAACGGGAATCGTCGTCATATTCATAAAGGTAGTAAGCCCGGTTCTGTTCGTCAAGGCTTGCCAGCCATTCGGCCTTGTGCGCATGTTTTGCAGCTTTTGTTTTGCCGGCAGCAGCATGATCATCCGGGTCCGCGTAAGAAGAAGCCAGCATGGCGTCCAGATCCACCAGAGGATTTTCCAGAGCAAAGGATTCGACATATTCTTTTAAGGCGAGCGTATTCATTTGAAGAATGTTGAGAGCCGGGACCATTTGCTGTGAAATTGTCTGCTTCTGCTGCAGTTCCAGACGGTTTTCCATGGAGGACCAGACCTTTCCTGTATTATTCAGACGGACAGGGAGACAAATGTCTCCCTGTCCGTCCATGACTGTTCGGGCTGTGAACAGTATAAATCTTTATCTGCTGAAAATCAAATCTTTTGGATATCAGATCCCATGAACGAAAAAGCCCATGAACGTCGATCTGTAAAAAGTTATCTGCAGGGGAGGCTTTCTGTAATGGAAAAACTGATATTTCCGGATGCTTCAATATGGACAGAGTGTTCCGAAACGGTTCTTGTCACATCAAACCCGGCAGTATGGTAAATGGTGGTATTATCATCTGATATTTCTGTCCCGGTACAGAGATAACGATACCAACGGTCATTCAGATGGACATAGATGCCCCGCTTAAATACATAGACGGTGCCCTCGCCCGCTTCCTCTTCGACCTGTATCCGGCCGGAAAATTCTGATACATGCGGTGCGATGACCGGCAGCTT
>CACZPF010000162.1 GCA_902782975.1 uncultured Lachnospiraceae bacterium | reverse complement strand
CTTATTCTGTTTAATTATGCTGCTCTGAACGGGGTGCTGATCGTTATCGGACGTATCTCAAAATATGGTCCCGGGACAGCCGCTTCCTCCCGCTATACAGTGGAAAGCCTGCTGGGGATCGTGGGGCTGGTATGGGCGCTCGGACTGCTGTATTCCGACAACAGACAGAAACGCTCCCTGAAGATGATCATCTGGGCCTTGATGGCTGCAGTTACTGTATGCACCGGTTTTTGCTGTCTGAACGAGTATAAGATACGCGGCTACAGTATGGTCTATCAGAATCAGATGAAGACGATCATGTTCAGCAGTGATATGGCATCAGATGAAGATTTTTCCAGCTTTCAGGAAGATCCGGTCTATGTACGCCCGGCCATCGATTTCCTCAGGAAAAACGGCTTTTCCATATTCAACAAGATGGATCCCTATATTGATGTGGACGAAGACCGGTGGGTCGGAACAGATCTGGGCTTCAGCCAGGTTGCGGGAAAAGAGGGGAAAATCGTTCTGCACGGGGTGATCCCCGAGCATGTAGAGCTCCAGGAAAATAGTGTTCTGACCATCTATCAGGATGGAAAAGAGATCCAGAAATATCCTGTGAAAGAGCGACATTTTGATTTGGTCCTCACATTAAAACCGTATGAACAGGGGAATTACCGGATCATCGCAAACTTCAGCTTCCATAATGGCGAGGATATACGTAACCTGAGCTATTTATTAGAAGGAATGGAAGCGTACTGACCGGAAGAGATGCATGCTTTCTGCCATCCGGCAGGAAAACATGCATTTGAACAGTTCCTGACATAGCACATAACGAGAGGTCTCTATGATATGAACAGTGGAGATGGTTTGGGACGATGCAGGCTGAAGAAGTTGTATGCTCTGGCTTTGGCCTGTGCAGCCATGTGGGTGACACTTACGGCAGAGGCATCTGATGCCGAAGAGGCTTATTTTTCTGTATTTCCGGAAACACAGGTTCAGACAGAGGACCATATGTATTCCATAGTGGAATCACTGGAGGAACCTGTCCTCGAGGCAGGAGGCGGCTGGGATTCTCTGGATGTGCTGAATCCATCCGTCGTGGCATTTCGCGGGCTTCTTTATAATTATTATTCCGGCTGGGATGGGAATACCTGGAGAACCGGCCTGGCTGTCTCCGAAAACGGAACAGAATGGGAAAAAGAAGACCATTATCTTCTGGACACGAGAAATGATTTTTGGGATAATAGCTATATAGCGGCAAACGGGAGTGCCGTCTGTGTGGATGACAGGGTGTATTATTACTACCAGAGTCTGGATGCTTCGGACGGACGATCTAAGATCGGGCTGGCTGTTTCTTCGGACGGCAGAAGATTTGAAGAACGGACAGATGTTCCCGTACTTGAACCCGGGAGGGATAAAGCCTGGGACAGTCATGCGGTTGCTGATCCGTATGTCATCGCTTTTGGCGGTCAGTACTATATGTATTACCTCGGAACGGACAATGTAGGAGTTCAGCGCCTTGGCGCGGCGGTCTCGAAAGATGGCCTGCACTGGACTAAATACCAGAGAAACCCTGTTCTGGATATCGGGGCAAGAGGAACGTTCGATGAGAACGGGCTGGGAGAACCTTCTGTCATCTATAAAGCTCCGTATTTCTTTATGCTGTATACCGGCAGGAACAATAAAGAACAGAGGAATATCGGCATTGCGGTATCCCGGGACGGCGTCAACTTTAAAAAACTGCAGACAGAAGGATTATTTCATCAGCCGGAAGAGGCCTGGAACAGTGCCGTTATCTGCGATACCACCCTTCTGGAAGACGAGGATGGAACCGTACGGGTGTGGTATGGCGGCGGGAATATTGCTTCGCCGGATGAAAACCTGAATGGAAGGATCGGAATGTTCCGGATCCTTTTTAACACCGATGCATTATGCGTCCCTTCTTTTGATGCGAATACCTGGGATAACAGCTGGCAGCGCAGCATCGCCTATGTTCCCGGAAGCTTTGAGATCGAAGGAGAAGAAGGAAAACGGTACGCATGGATGTCAGACGACGCGTGCGTCACACTGCTGAACGATCCGTCCCGGCCCCATGTTGTGATCAAAGGGCTTGTATCCATGGGACTCTACGACGGAACCGGCACAGAGAGTCTGACCATAGATACCTATGTAAACGGTGAATTATCCGCATCCCTGGAAGAGGCAGGGGACGGAGAATTTGAGATCATGTTGGATAAAAGTCACCTGACAGACCAGTGTTTTACCATTCAGATGAAGGCCTCCGCCTATGTGAATCCTCTGGAAAGAGGCCTGAGTAATGACAACAGGAATCTGTCCTGGATCCTGTATGCTGTCAGTCAGGAATAAAAAATTTCCGGTACGGCATCTGATATGCTGGCCGGAACAGAATATTTATCGGGAGTTGGAAGATGGCGCTTCGGTTAAAAAAAATAAAGGGCATCTATGTACATATTGTTTGTATTCTGGGAGCGGCTTTATTATGTCTGGCTGCAGAATTCATGACCCGGATCAGTGTGCCCGATCAGATACCTTCCTATTATTATGAGGATATGTCGATCAGCGAAGACGCGCAGTCTGTTTTTCAGGATTCCCAGAAGGTCTTGGTGCACAGCAGGCAGGAGGGGGATCATATCTATGCTGAAGAGGATGATGCCAACCTGTACCTGGAGTTTAAACCGGATGAGCACCGGGTGATCCATGGTGTCCTCTTAAAGTTGAAGGACAGTTTTTATTATGACGTGGATGCTGCCCTTTTTTATCCGGACAGCACCGGGGAGTATGTCGAAGAGTGCCAGGAATATTTTAAAATTCTAAAAGGAAGTAAAGAAGCCTTTTTTACCATTCCGGAAGAAGCGGACTATCCCATGAGAGGGATCCGCCTGGATATTGATGAGGACTATGTGATAGAGGATGTTCTGGTCTCTGAAAAAGCGATAGGTTCTCATTATCAGCTATCGGAACATATGGACAGCCGTCATCTGATCTGGTTTTTCCTGATCGCTCTGTTTACACTGGAGTGTGTATGGTTTCTGCTTCCGGATATACGGCGGTTGTTTTGCTGGCTTTATGCAGAAAAGATAACGATATGCAAATATGCGCTGGGGCTCCTGGGCGCTGCGGTCCTTGGAAATCTGATCGGATATGCCGCCTTCCGGGTGGCAGGGAAGGATTTTGCCTGGTTTTATAAGGCTCTGTTCGGTCTGTTCAGTATGCTTGCCGCTGTTGAAGTGTACTTTCTGGTCCGAAGACCGGCAGAAATAAAGCAGAGCACATTAGAGGAACGCTCAGCCGTCCGGATCTTTTTCTGGATCGTTGTCGGCGCATTTATCCTGCTGATCGGATTTGAGTATATCGACAGTGTGCAGCAGGCTCCGGAGATCATGGGGAAGATCCGTTTTCAGCTTCCTTTCTTTCTGGCCCTGATCGAAACGGTTCTTCTGGCCCTGCTGTACCGGAAATACATTCTGCTGACAGAAGAGGACAGCATCTCCTTCAGGAACATTTATCTGCTTCTGATTTTTATTCTGGGATTATTTTATTTGATAACCTTCCTGCCCTTTGTATCACCGGATGAACCGTCCCACTATCTTTCGGCCTACCGGGTCTCCGACATCATCCTCGGAAAGATCGGACAGCTGGGGGATACAAGGCTGCTTATGAGAGCAGAAGATTATGCTTTCTACGATCAGAGGAAGATCGTGCTCACCCCGGAATATTATATGAATATTACCGAGAATCTGCATCCTTTCCTCCGGGAGACAGGGTATGTTGTTACAAACGGCCCGATGGTCACCAACGCCATCTTCTGCTATTGCGTGACGGGTCTCGGCATTGCGGCGGCCCGGATCTTACACCTCAGTGGGGTCATGACGTTTTACTTTGGAAGACTCTTTAATCTCCTGTTCTTCCTTCTGGTCATGCGCCATCTGATGAAAAAAATCCCCTTCGGGAGGACGGCTGTTTTTGCTGTTTCCATGATGCCGCTGACCATGCACATGGTCGGGTCTTATTCTTATGATGTGAGCATCTTCTGCTTTGTGGGGCTGTTTGTGACACAGGTCATGTGCATGATCTGCCAGGAGGGGAAAATATCCGCCAGAGATTATGCGCTCTGTATTTTTTATGGAATTCTGGTGGGCCCTTCAAAGCTTGTATATATTCCTCTTCTGTTTCTGGTATTTCTTATTCCGGGCAGGAATCTGGCAGATCTTCCCGCAAAGGCAGGAAGAATGAAGGTTAAGGTCGTTCTTGCGGGGATTTTTTCTGCAGTCCTTGTGATGGTGATCGTCAATCTCCTCGGGGCTGAGCCGGCCATCCGGAAGATGATGGAGGAGAATAATTCTGTCAACATGGTTTCCTGGGCCCGTTCGGAAGGGTATACGATCTCCTGGATCATCGGGCATCCGGTCGGGTATGCGCTGATGTGCATCCGTACGATGATCACCATGGCGGATTACTATTTCTTTACCCTGATCGGGAGCAGCCTTGGGTGGCTGGATGTGAATATTTCACAGGTATACACTGTACTCAGTTTTCTTCTTTTGTATCTGTCTGTGAATATTCAGGATCAGGCCTCCGAAAATGTACATATAGGCCTTCGGAAGAAGATGGTTATTTCGGCGATCTGTGCATGCACGGTGCTGATCACGATGGTGGCGATGACACTGGACTGGACGCCGCTCAGTTACAATTATGTTCTCGGTGTACAGGGAAGATACTTTATTCCACTGATGATACCGGTGATCTGGCTTCTCAGGAACTCTATGGTAGAAGTAAAGAGCGCGTTCCGTAAAAGAATCGTACTGCTCTCTGCCATGCTGAACCTGTGGATCCTTGTTTTTGTATTTGCACAGTTTATTGTGGGGAGAAGCTGAAATCATTCATGGAAAGAAAGACAGGCTTGCGTGTGTTCAAAAAAGAATCGGTACAAAATATGGCTGTTTTAATGGCAGCCTATTTTGTTATGGTTTTTTTTCTGGAAAAAGGCCTGCATTATTTGTTTACCCCGATCTGGGGGGACATGTGGCTGTATACGGACGAAGCCCGTTCCATAGCTTATACCGGGACGATTAAATTTGCGAACATGTACGGTGTCAATACAGCCTATCTGTACCCGGCGGTCCTCTCTGTCATTTATAAGTTTTTTTATGATCCCCTTACGATCACGTATCTGACCAGGCTTGTCGGTGTATGGCTCATGCCTTCTGTTATATTTCCCGCCTTTCTTCTGGGAAAGCGGATGGGATTCGGGCGGAAAAAAGCCGTCATTCTGGCAATTACGGCAGCCCTGATCCCGGATATGATGCAGTCCTTTGTCATGGTAACGGAAGTGATCGCATATCCGCTGTTCATGTGGGCGCTATATGTTTTTTATCTGGATGTTGAAAACAACGGAAAATACAGGACCACGGTCCTGTTCGCGCTTCTTTGCTTTTTGAATTATATTACCAGAAGCCAGAATATCCTGATGGCCGTGTCCTATATTGTCCTTCTTCTGTTCTGGGCGTGGAAAAGCAGAACAGACAGAGACGTTCTGAAAAGGTATGCCCATAAAACGGTTATCTTTGCAGCCGTCTTCTTTTCATTATATTACCTGATCCCCCGCCTGTTTGACTTTCTCGGGATCATGCATTACAGTAAAAGCATGGAATCGGACCTGGCAGGAGACCTGGCCGGCAATATGCTTCAGCGTCCTTTATATTATTTCCTGGAACTGGTGCTGGGAAATGTCTGGTACTTCTTTTTTATTCTGTTAGGATTTGGATTTTTTACTGTGATCGTGCCTCTTTTTTATGACGGGTACGAAGAACAGGACAAAAAGCTTGGCGCGCTTCTTCATCTGATTACATTCCTTACGGTGGAACTGGTCGTCGTCAGTATTTTTTTTCAGGAGGAAAAAATAGAAGATGATACCTACCGGGCGCAGTTAAGATATTTTATGAACCTGTTTGTTCCTTATTATATGTTGTTCTGTAAAGCAGACCCCGGAAAATTCCGCTGGAAAAAAATCTGCAGCGCAGTCTCGGGTATCTGGGCGGCATGTATGATTTTCGGACAGTTTATCTTCCGGCAGGAATATAATCCCTTTATCGGGGTAGAGGCAATTCCTCTGACTATTTATCGAAGAGCGAACAATTTTGTTACGGATAACCCTTCCTGGAAGATCTGGTTCGAGATTCTTTCTGGTCTGGTCCTCCTGCTGATCGTCCTTCTGATCCGGAAAGTCAGACTGCCGGTCTTTTTAAAACGGATATTCCCGTGTTTCATAACCGTGGTCATGCTTTTGAATACGATTATGTATATTGACCGGGCACGGGAGGTCACGACTCTCGGCCAGGGAGATTATGTAGGAAGGTATACGCCCGTCACCGGGTTTTTAAACACACTGGAACCGGGCGAGGCGGTGGCGCTGATCAGCAATCTTAGAAAAGAAGATAATGAAATACAGACCCTGATGCTCTTTCCGGTCAACAGTATCGACTGCATCAGCTTTGACGAGATCCGCCGTCTCCGGCTCCAGTCAGAAGGAAAGATCGATATACAGAACTTCCTGCGGACAGGATATTTATATGTCCGGGGGACAGACTCGCCGAGAAAACTGAACAGGGCAGAATATTTCGTGTTATATAAATATTATGGGACAAAAGGTTTTCAGTTTTCGAATGAAATAGTCTATGAAGATGAATGGTTTTCTGTTTATAAACTGGATCATGGCATTTTATATGCGCGTTAG
>CACZPF010000161.1 GCA_902782975.1 uncultured Lachnospiraceae bacterium | reverse complement strand
TGTACTGCTCCGTCTGCGGCGAACAGATCAGCCGCACCTCCGGGACTGAAGCTGCCCTGGGGCATGATTTTGGTGAATGGATCGTTGTCGAGGATCCCACCTGCTCAGTAGAAGGCCTGCAGCGCCGGACCTGCCAGCGGTCTGGATGCGGTGCTAAGGAGGAGGCTTACATTCCGGCGACCGGCGTACATCAGCCGGCAGATTCGGTAAAAGAAAATGAAATTGCCGCCACATGCCTGACAGCCGGCAGTTACGACGAGGTCGTGTACTGCTCCATCTGCGGCGAACAGATCAGCCGTACCTCCGGGACTGAAGCTGCCCTGGGGCATGCATGGGGAGAATGGGAAACAATAAAAGAGCCATCCTGTACGACAGGTCTGAAACGTCATACCTGCTCGCGCTGCGGACAAACTGAAGAAGAAGAAATTCCAGCGATATCAGAGCATAATTATATATCAACAGGAGAAACATATGAAGATGAAGAACCAGACGGTGGATATATTGCCTATATATATGGACATTATGAGAAGTGTTCCATATGCGGAGACACTATAAAAGTAGAAGATGAAAGAGTTTTGTTTGATCCCCATTATGTAGATGAATGACCTGCCTGACCAGGCGAGACGGGTGAGACAGAGGGACATTGTTAGCGAGTCATGAGACAGAGAGACGTTGCTAGCGAGTCATGAGACAGAGGGACGTTGTTTGTGACTCACAAACAACGTCCCTCTATCTCACCTTATTTTCTTTCCTAACAGATACGCTTCTTTTGGAAACCGGGTTCTTTTTGTCATTCCCGGGCTCCCGCATCCATACCCCAGAACCATGCCTTCATCTTCAAAATTAATGTAGCGCACAAGTGTCTTGTAATGAGCCGTGAGCGCGTCAAAAGTCCAGTCATCAGCATTCCACGCGACCGTCAACAGGGCTGACTTCAGATGCCTGCTGTTCAGACTGCTATTGTAAGCACAGAATCTGTCCACTACTGTTTTCAGCTGTGCACTCATGCCATAATAATAGAGCGGTGTGGCAAAAACGACCATGTCCGATGACAGTAGTTTTTCTCTTATCTTCTCGACATCATCCTTCTGAACGCACGGTCCTTCATATCCGCAGGCAACGCATCCTGTACATGGATGGATATTGGCATGACAGACATCTATTACATTGCACATATGACCTGCTTCTTCAGCACCTTTTACAAATTCAGATACCAGAATATTCGTTGAACCGTTCCGATTAGGACTTCCCATAAGAATTACTATTTTCATCGGATCTCCTCCTTTTAATGCAAAATTCCATTCATCACGCAATTGTGAAACTTCCTGCAGCACAATTACCTGCTCAATCCATTCCGATCCAGCCAGGCGGACACATCATCAGGCAGCGCAGATCCCCCAGAATAGTGCACTGATAATCCTTCTCCTATATCCGCATTCAATGCAAGTTTGGCGATTGCCGTAAGACTTTGTCCGAATCGTCCGCCTCCGTGAGAGCAGAATGGGATAATCCTTTTCCCGGAAAAGTCGTATTCCTCCAGGAAGGACGCTATCGGCAGTGGGATAGATGCCCACCAGTTCGGATAGCCGAGAATAATGACATCGTAATCATCCATGTTATCCACATGTTCTGTAAGCGCAGGTCTTGCCTGTTTATGCTGATCTTCCTGCGCTTCCATAAGAACAGTGTTGTAATCAGAGGAGTAGGGATCTACAGGCGATATTTCAAAAATATCTGCTCCCGTCTGCCTTTGTATTTCCTGAGCGATTCCCCTGGTATTCCCGCTCCAGGAGAAATAAGCGATCAGAACTTTCCCATGTGAATCTGTCCTTTGTAAATCTGTCCTTTGTAAATCCTCACTCACCACGGCTGTTCCACTTCGATCACTTTCTGCATTTCTTGCCAGACGAACACCGAGATTATAGGCTTCCATATCAGTCTGGCCGGCTGCCCGATATGCACTGCGCATGTTCTTCGCAAAGTCATTCCATCCTCCGCCGCGGTAGATATGTCTGGTTCCGGACTGAGGTCCTGTCGGATCTTCTGTAATCGAAATATCGTACTCACCATAATAATCCCAGCACCACTCATTCACATTACCGTGACAATCATACAGTCCCCAGGCATTTGGTGAAAAGCTCCCGACTTCTATAGTAGTCTGCCTGTACTCGCCCGGCCTTGCCTCAAGCACAGAGTTGTTGAAGTAGTTTTCTTCGATCTCGTAAGGGTAGTGTCCATAAAAATTCGCTTCGGCTGCATCCAGTGATTTTTCCGTATTAAAAGGAGTTACGGTTCCGGCACGGCAGGCATATTCCCACTCAGCCTCGGTCGGCAAACGGTATCCGTCCGCGCTCATATCCCAGCTGACCTTATCATCCGTTATCGTATAGACAGGCGTCAGTCCTGCGTCTGCACTCTTCGCATTTGCAAATCTGACTGCATCAAGCCAGGAAATGTTTTCAACCGGCAGCTTCTCTCCTTCAAAAGTACTCGGATTTTCTGCCATCAGACGCTCATATTCTTCCTGCGTTGTCTCATAAGGATCTATATAAAAGGCTGAAACCCTGACTTCATGCTGCGTCTCATCATCGATCCGCCAATTCTCTGATTCCGGACTCCCCATTAAGAAAGTTCCTTCGTCTATAAACACGTACCCATCCTGAACTGCAGACGTCTCTTTTATAGATTTGTTCCCGTCCTGAACTGCAGACGTCTCTTTTATAGACTCGTTCCCGTCCTGAACTGCGGATGTTTCTTTCTCAATATCGGGCACGACTGTCTGTTCTTTCAGCTCTTCGATTCCGGTTTCGTCACCGGCATCATCCATCTTTTCCGCTGCTGCCTGCCCGGACTTATTCCAGTCAGTGATGCCGGATCCCTGCTCCTTATCTGCAGAAAATCCTGTATACAGAACAAGGCCGAGAATAATTGCCGCCATCATAAGGATAACCGGGATCAGAGGATTCTTCTTATCCTCATTCTTTCTATGCAGATTCCGGCAAAGTGCTGCGCCTTGAGCACCCGCAAAAGCCCAGAACAGCAGCATCAGAACATTTTCCAGAATAACCAATGCCCCTGCTTTTTCATAATCTAAAAATGCAAAAGGAACACGAAAGAAAAGATAATCAGGCATTCCATTTTTAAGGAACAAAAAAAGCCCGATTCCCGCAATAAGGCAAAAAGCTGCAGAAATCATCATTCTTATTTTGCCCGTCATCTTCATTTTTGCTGTCATAGCAGGTACATGCAGTCCAAGATGAAGTCCCATCAGCACAAAAGCCCAGTGAGACATGGAAAGGTGCATTCTTCTGGCAAATGAAACCTTTGTCATCCCATAAAGAAAAGGCACAGCATAACCGCTCATGGACATACCGCAAAATGCGGTCAGTACAAATGACAATAAAAGCAGCACATTGACCACTGTCGTCAGAATACGGTATCCTTTATATTTCCCTTTGAAAAAAGCCGCATACCATTTTCTGTTCAGAATCTGGTGGACTATGACCAGCACGACCATACCCATACCGATCCATTCATGCGCCTGCTCCCCGGTCACCTGATAAGCCATAAGGCACAGCAGGAGGGCGGTCATACAGGTATCAATGATCCGCCTGATCATCCTATTGTTCTGTTTTCCATGCATACCGCCGCCCACCTTTGTTTTACTGAATACTCTCTATCCAGGACTGAATATCGTCTTCCGATGCACCAGCACCAAACCTTTTGCCATCCAGCCAGTTTCCGCTTCCTGCGTTATCCGCAAGGTTTTTTCCGCTTCTTCCGATTCCGCTGCTGGCTGATGTACAGAACGGAATCATGGTGATCCCGTCAAAATTGCAGCTTTCCACGAAGGTGTCCATGATGCGGGGTTCCTCTCCCCACCAGATCGGATAACCGATATAAATCGTTTTGTATCCATCAATAGAGACAGGTTCGCTTCCAATCTCCGGACGAACGGACGAATCATTCTGTTCTTTCGTTGAACGACTATCCGAATCATTCCAGTCCAGATCTGCATCGGTATATTCCTGTGCTGCCTTTATCTCATATATATCCCCATCTGTGGCAGCTGCTATCTTTTCGGCGACACCTTTCGTAGTTCCGGTAGCCGAGAAATACACAACAAGAACATCTTTAGCCGTTTTATTCTCTGCAACCACCTGAGAACTTTCCGAATCTGCAGCCTGGGTACTATCCGCACTTCCGCTGTTCCCGGCAGCCCAGATACTATCCGCGCTTCCGAAGGCTGTAATCCCGAAAGCCAGCAAAACTATCAGCAGCATTGAAATTTTCTTCTTCATACGATCAAACATTTTCTGCACCTCCGTCATTTTCTTTTGCAATCGTATACCTTGTTTCTTGTATTTTGACATCATGTCAGTATTTATTATATCTTCTTTCTGACACTGTGTCAATATTTATTAATAATCAACGACAAGTTTTTTCTGTCGTTGATTATAAAAATATGCTCTGCACTTATCCGCATTTGCGAATAGTCACAGAGCATTAATTCGGGAATCAGCCGCGGCCGCAGCAGTAGAGCCGCCTTTGGCGGCGGGATTTTCTCAAGTACTCTCCTGCCTGCAAGATCAGGCATCAGAGAGAACAGTGTCGGTATCTCGAACAGATTATTGGCATTCACTTCACGCTCACGAAGTTTCCTGTATTCGCTAAAAAAGATCTCGTTGTCGAAAATGTTCTGCTGTGCCATTATCTCTCCTTAACAGATCAGATCAGAATGAGTCATGGGGACGTTGTGAGTCACAAACAACGTCCCCATGGCTCATATTCATTCTTCTATTGTCCTGAACAGGTTCTGTTTACACTTCACACTGTATTGCAAAGTATAGGAAGCTGCCCCTGCCTCCAGTGCCTTCTGAATTTCATCAATCTCTCTTGTCACATCTTCCAGATTTCTGTACCACCCAAGAAACGTATTCTGAGCCCCCCACGCAGACTGATCGTTCCTGGCGGAAGCGGCCAACGCGAATTTGGGGCTGTTTTTGCGTCCCTTAAACTCCTGAGAACGAGTCACTTTTGACGCATTGATGATCACGCCTTCATGTGGTGAAATGATTCTGATCGTTTCTGAAGGTTCAGGCTTGCCCTCCTCAGAAATCGTCGCCGCGTTTTCTCCTCTGAGCAGGCTGTCTAATGAGACGCCCAGCTTTTCTGATAAGATCAAAAGCTTATCAACCTCCGGATACCCGTCTCCAAGTTCCCACTTTGACACAGCCTGTCTGCTTACCCCCAGCATTTCTGCCAGTCCCTCCTGCGAGAGTTTGTTGTTCTTGCGAATCGAATGTAGGTTTTCTCCAAAACTCATTGTATCATCCTCCTTATAAAGGAAGTATACCGCTTGAACAGAAACGTATCCACCAACCTCAGTTTGCAATTCCGCAACCTGGGGTTGCTTTTCTTTTTTTCGTCTGTTAAATGCGTCAGATCCCGTTTTTTCGCCGCCTGTTATACTGACTTCCGGATGCCGCATTCTCCAGAAGCCGGATGCCGTATACTTCTTTTCCACCGATCCGTTCTGTGATCACAGACAGAAATGCTGTAACCGCTATTCCACTATTTTCTATGTTTCTTTAATCTGTCTATTATCACCATGCGTCCCGGCGGTTCGTTCATCCTTTGTATGTCAGACACATCATTGTCAGGTCGTCAAACTGCTCGACGTCGCCGACAAATGTATCCACCGCCTCTTTCACAGCACAGAGGATCTCCTCCGGACTGCCGTCCGTCCGTTTTTCAAATCCGTATAACACAGCCCCGGAGATCGGGCCGACCCACACCGTCTGTCCGAACGGCACATTCAGGATCTGGGATCTCATTTTCTCCGAACGCGGATTCTGCATCGGATCATCCAGGAAAAAGCTGCCCTCGGGAAGGGAACCGAAAAGGCTTCCGTCCTGCCGCATAAAAAGCAGGCCGAATATTCCTTCACGCCGCGACAATTCAGTTTGCAGATAATCCCGGCAGCTGATAGACGTTGGTATACTGATTGGCGGCGGCAGTCGGCACGGAAGCGTATCCCGCAAGCGTTTCCGGGTCCGTTTTTATTTTTTCGCTGTATAGCGAGGATTTCCCGTTGACTAGACCAAGATACTGACCGCGCAGGCATTTTACCTCGTACTGCTCCGACGTCTGGGAGTAGATATCCAGGTCAAAGGAGCCATCTTCTTTTCCGGCTCTGTAGAGCCTGTTGTACCATTCCATGATCGTCCAGAACATGGAATGCTCATGATCCACATAGCCGTCGAAGACCTCGTTGGTGAAAATGTTGTTCTGATATTTATACGCTGCCCAGTAATCAAGGCTCAGTTCGAATCGAAAGGCTGTAGCATACCCCTGAAAATTCGTCGTGCCGAACAGGTAGGTAGGATATCCCTCCTCTGTGAACGGATGGTTGGCGTGCATCTGCAGGAGTACGTTCAGGTAATCCTCCTCGTTGTTGATCGGCGGATACCCCAGCTCCTTATAATAATCCCAGCGGACGATATACCCGCGGTTATAATAACTGCTGCTGTATCCGATCCCGTTGTACCCGATCTTCTGAGGGAAGAAATAGAAACCGTCCCCCTGATACCCGAGCTGCCTGAAAACATCATGGGCCAGCCGGGCGTCACCTTTGAGCATGTTAGGGACATATTCTGCGAGATAAGGTTCCGCGTTCAATGCAACGCCGTTATCCAGAATCATGGCAAGGTTGTTATTGGTAGCGACGATGTCCGGCAGATTTCCGCTGGCCAGGCCTGTGGCGTAGGCTTCCGGCGTCAGATAGACGAACCTGATCTCCACGTTCAGCTGATCTTCCAGATACTGCCAAAGACCAAGCTGGTCGTCCCCGTCGATCCGGCTGTTGGAACGATCCGAAATATCGCCGATCGTCAGAATGACCCTGTCCTCGGCAAACGCGACAGCCGGCAGGTGCATCACCAGAAAAACTGCCAGTAATAAAATAAGCGAATGGAACCTTTTCATGGTAACTCATCCTTCCCGTTTCACACGATCTTCCTGTCTTTGCACGATCTTCCCGTCTTTACACGATCTCCCTGTCTTTACACGATCTTCCTGTCTTTACACGATCCTCCCGTCTTTACACGTTCTTCCCGTATTCCGGATCTCGTTTCGGAGCGTCGGCCGCCTATCTCACCGATCCGTAAACCTGCATCTGTTCCCCAGATTCTTTTCTTTTTCGAAAAATGCCTTTTTCAGCTGTGCATATTCCTCATCTGTACACACCTGCCGGCACTTCGGCTCAAAGGATCTTGTCACGTTAAAGCATTCTTTCATGTTATCGCATGGGTACTCTGCACACTCACTGCATGTCCTGATTCCTCGTTCTTCACAGCAGCTGATCACCCGGTATCTGCACCAGTTTTCCGGCCTGCAGCCACTGCATGCTATCTCTTCATTTGACACAACATGATCACGATAACCGATCTTCATCCATAATTCTGCGGTATGATGCAGTTCTTCAGCAGTTTTCTCATATGGATGTGCCGTATACCTCGGACAGGCTGCACAATCATTTCCACAGGCAGCAATTATTTTTTCCATCGGTTCTCCCTTTCTTCAGACAATATCCTTTCCTGTGGCTCATTCAGGATCATCTACAATTCATGGTAATAAGGACAGATGTTCTCATAGTGTCCATCCTTCATCCGGAATCCTCCGGGTATTGTTCCCAGCTGTGTAAAACCGAGATGTTCATACAAATGTCTCGCGTGGATATTACTTTCAACAACCGCATTAAACTGAAGAACACGGAATCCAAGTTCCCTGCCTTTCCTGAGGCAGTCCAGTACCAATTGTTCTCCTATATGCCGTCCACGGGATTCTGCAGAAACCGCATAACTTGCGTTACAGATATGGCCGCATCTTCCGACATTATTCGGATGCAGGATATAGAGTCCGAATATATGACCGTCTTCTTCTGCGACTCCTGTAAAACTTTGACCGGCAAAAAAATCTGCGCCGCTTTTCATATCCAGTAATTCTTCCTGTGGGAATGCAATACCCTCTTCCACCACTTCATTCCAGATTTTTATGATCTCCGGAAGGTCCTTTTCTGTATATTCTCTAACTATCATCTTTTCACTTATGATCTCCCTATGTATTCTTGTGTATTTTTGCGTATTTTTGCGTATTCTTGCGTATTTTTGTGTATTCTCCATGTGTTCTCCTGATTCGTATATGTTATTTTATCATAGAACCGGTTGTCTGTATAGATACTGAACCACCTCCGGCGCAATTGACAAATATACAGAAGAGGCGTTTCTCAGGCAAACCGATTTACCTGAGAAACGCCTCATGTCTCCTACTGCAGCCGCAGGGTAATGATCTCAAATGCACCAAAGGTCAAGGTTATCTTTCCATCCGTTACAGGAATCTCCTTCTGAATATTTTCCAACATATCACAGAG
>CACZPF010000160.1 GCA_902782975.1 uncultured Lachnospiraceae bacterium | reverse complement strand
TGTAAACACAGGATGTCCGCCCTTTGTCATCAGTATAATATCATGACGATTGCCTGCTCTCTGCATCCAGTCGCCGGTCACTCTCTCAGCCCTGGCTGTCTCCTGCCTTCCGTCTACAACCTGCCAGTCTGCATAGACATGGGCACAGTCGATCAGATTTCCGCCAAGTTCTGTAAAGGTGCCGAACATCGCGTCTGCTTCCGACGCCTCTTTTCCCCAGTGGACGCCGGCATCTACTGTGCCGAGACCCATAGGAGAGATCCATAATTCTGTATCTGGTATATTATATTTCTGCATGATTCCTCTTTTCCAGCCTCCGCTGACGTATCTCTGTTATCAGGAATTGTATCAAAATAACTTAGCTGTCCTGTCTGTCTTTTACTTTCTCAGCGCGTCTTAAGATCCCTGATCCACTCTTTTCCCGGAACACCTTTGCTCATACAGTAGTATTCCCACACAAGGCCGGCCGGAAGCATTTTGGTTTCTTCCAGAAGGGCCAGTCTCTTTGTCGTATTCCCTTCCCTTTCCAGCTTCTTTAATTCCTCGATCGGACGGAGCATGGCAAGAAGAAGAGCTCTTCTCGCGCTTCTTGCACCGATAGCTGTTGCGGCGATCCGGTTGATGGAAGCGTCAAAATAATCCGTCCCGATATGTACCCGGTCATACGCATCACAGGCCGCGATCTCTTCCATGATCTCCTTTGTGGCATCATCCAGGATGACTACATGGTCCGAATCCCACCGTACCGGGCGGGAAACATGCAGCTGGATCTCATCCCCGAAGGCCAGATAGCTGGAAAACTTCGGTCCGATGGTCTCAGTCGGGTGGAAGTGGCCCGCATCCATACATACGATACAATTTCCCGTATGGGCAGCATATTCCGTATAGAACTCATGGGATCCCGGCACATAGGATTCACTTCCAAGGCCAAACAGCTTGGATTCGCAGGAATCGATATTATGCTCGAGCTTCTCGGCAAAAATCTGGTCCAGAGAATCCTTAAGGATCAGCCTGGGCGTCAGTTTATCGACCACGGTATCCTTACTGCCGTCCCCGATCCAGTGGTTTGTGATGCACTTTTCGCCAAGCTCACGGCCAAAATAGTCTCCGATCTTCCGGCAGGCGATCCCGTGTTCGATCCAGAAGCGGCGGATCCCTTCATCCGGATTGGTCAGGGTCGAATTGCTGTCATAATCCGGGTGAGAAAAATAAGTCGGATTAAAATCCAGGCCGATGCCCCGCTCTTTTGCGTAATCCACCCATTCCGTAAACTCATCTGGTCCTATTTCGTTCCGCTCGATATTCTTCCCGTGCTTACGCATATAGACCGCATGAAGAGCCAGCTTCGTATGACCCGGAATAAGGTCCAGCGCCTTGTTAAGATTCGTCATGAATTCTTCTTCTGTTGCAGCCTTTCCGGGGGCATTTCCGGTAGCCTGAATGCCTCCCGTCATTTCCGCCGACGGAAATTCCCATCCCTGAAGGTCGTCGATCTGCCAGCAGTGAACAGAAATCGGAACCGTATCCAGCTTTGCCAGCACAGCATCCGTATCGACGCCCATCTCTCCATAAATCTCTTTCGCGATCTGATAATTCCGCTCTGTGTTGCTCATATTCCTCTCCTTTTAGCCATGATTTTTGCCTGGCACATCGTTTCCCTCTATTCATGCCAGAACGGCCGGTATCAAAACACTCAATCCTCTTTATGCTGCACATTCTTTTTGTAGAACGGCATATAGACATCCGAATCCCGCATCACGCAGCCTGTCTGGCAGTGCCCGATCTGGATGAGGTCATAACACTTGTCACAGAGCACGCAGCATTTCTTCCGGTCCATCTTCTTATCCTCCAGAAGATCTCTTGCAAAATCCGGGTAAGCCGTGAGCTGACGCCCGAACCCGCCGATATCGAACCATCCCTGGTTGATCCCGCCGGCTGCCACGTTTCCGCCAAACTGCTCCATCCAGGTAAGGCCGGTGCAGACAAAGATACCTTCCGGTACTGCTTCTTTGATCTCTTTCGTTGCTTTCCAGAGATTATAGCAGCCCTCGTACGGATTGATCTCCGCCTCCGGTCCTTCTTCATGCTCCGCCATCAGTCCTCTTCCATAAGGTGAATACCGAGGCATCATGGTAGAAAGGTCGATCAGCTTCACACCCTTCTTTACAAGAAGCTTGCAAAGCTTTATGGGTTCAGTAAGATCCGGCTCCATGACACCGTCCTCCATCTTCATGCCCCACCCGTAAGGATACGGCACACAGTCATAGGCATTCAGGCGCACGCAGATATCCAGACCTTCGCCACAGTGTTCACGGATCCCGTCGATGATCTCAAACAAGGCGCGGGTCCTGTTTTCGAAGCTTCCGCCATAGGGGCCCGGCCGGGTGAAGGCGGATAACAGTTCACGAAGAATATATTCATGGCACACCTTGACGTCCACGGCATCGAACCCTGCCTGCTGGGCAAGGATAGCGCCGTCGATAAATCCCTGAATGATCTCTTTGATCTTGTGATCGGTCGCGATCGTTATGGTGCCGGTACTTCCGTCAATACTGTTATGATCATCCATGTACGGATTTTCGCATACAGCCAGCGGACGGGATTTCCAGTTTTCATCGTTCGCCCGGCGGCCGGAATGGGTGAGCTGCAGGACATTGTAGGGCCTGCGTCCAAAATTCTTCAGCGCTTCTTTGTTGGCTTCGTCCACCATATGAGCGATTGCTTTAACGGTGGAAGGACGGATCACCATCTGCAGCGGATTGCAGCGCCCGTCCTCGGAGATCGCGATCGACTCATACCATACAAGTCCGACGCCGCCGCCGGCAATTCTTTTGTATCTCCGGATATCCAGGTCAGAAGGACTTCCGTCCGGATTTCCGTCGAATCCTTCGCAGGGCTGTGAACACAGCCGGTTCGGGATCACCTTATTCCCGATCTTTACCGGCTCCGCGAGAACATCGACATTCTCATCCACCGGAAACAGAAGGCCGGCCTCTGCCATTATATTCTTAAAATCTTCCGTCGTTTTCATCTGGGCAAATTTAAATGGCCTCAAAAACTTTTTCATTCTGGTATCCTCCTATATGTGCTTATTTATTTTCCTCAGGAAATGTAATTGCCAGAAATACGAGGTTTGAATCACTGACATTCCGGATCTCATGCCGCTCTCCTGCCGGAATATACACAGCGTCATTTTTGTTTAAAACCTGGATGAGCGTGTTGTCCTGCAGAACCTCCATCTCGCCTTCCAGCACGACAAATACATGGCTCTCATGCTCGTGAATCTCCTCGCGCATTCCCGCCTTCGGAGGAAAGGTCGTTTCATGAATATCCAGTGCCTTCTTATAAATACTTCGGGAAACAACCTCTGCGTCATGGCCCGAAGGGGTATAGCTTTTGCCCTGATCCTTCAGGATAAACTGCATGGTATCAACTCCTCCTTCTCTCCATCCGTCTTCGGATAAACGTATCCAGAAGAACCGTACTGATGATCAGAACACCGATCACAGCGTCTCTGAGTTCACTTGGTACTGCCAGCAGATTCATACAGTTTGTGATCATGGTCATCGCAAGG
>CACZPF010000159.1 GCA_902782975.1 uncultured Lachnospiraceae bacterium | reverse complement strand
ATGAACGTGATCAGCATTTCCCACGGATCCTGCCGAAGGATACGGATGCCTTTTTCATGTTCCGCCGCCTCCCAGAGAAACGGATCCTCTATCCGGTCTATACGCTTCCGGATTTTCTGATAATCCGTCCGGAGGTCAAAGTACTCCCGCCAGAAATGATCAAATTCCGGTTCTGTACAGTCAAAATCATACCTGTCTTTCTCCAGCGCCGTGATATAAAGGCAGGATTCTCCTGCTATGATCCTGCAGGTGTTCTCTTCCGTTTTCCTCCACCGGAAACACTGTCCGCTGTTTGCAATTTTATTCAGATCAAAATCATCCGTTATGGTTACAATCATAATGACCCCCAACAAAACAGATATCACGCCTTTTCATATCCGCGCTTCTCCTTCTTAAAACATCCGATTCTGTCGGCATTTTATAGTAAACGACAAAGTTCTCTTTACTTTGGCGTTTACTGCGCCGGATTTACGCCGCGTAAGTCGGCATATTTTCTATGCAAATCCGTGCGCGTCCTACCGGTGGTTTTTAGTCAGCGACAAGTCTTTTCTTTCGTTGACTATAAAAACGTCCTTCCAATGCCGTCCATCACGCTGCCGTCTGTTAAACCCCATAGGTATGCATCAAAAACCCCATACTTGTCCGCCCTTTCGCCCATTACCCCTTGCCAATTCCACTTTTATTCTATATAATTACCCCGGAAAAACCGACATCTGTCTGTGCTGCATCACCGGAGGTTATTATGATCATAGATTTTCACACACATCTGTTTCCTGATAAAGTTGCACCCAAAGCGATTCCCAAGCTTGCAGACCTCAGCCATTCTGTCCCCAGCTACGACGGGACAAAAGCAGGTCTTTACGCATCTATGCAAAGAGGCGGAATTGATGTCAGTGTTATACTGCCCGTTGTGACTGCCCCTCATCAGTTTGATTCGATCCTTCGTTTTGCCGAGGGGATCAATCACGAATCTGGATCTTCTTCTGATTCTGATTTTTCTCCCCGCCTTATCTCCTTTGCAGGCATTCATCCGGACTGCGAAGATATCAAAGGAAAGCTTGCTGAGATAAAACGAAGAGGATTTCAGGGAATCAAACTCCATCCTTATTACCAGGGTGCTCCTCTGGACGATCCACGAAACTTGGACATTATCGATGAAGCATCCGGCCTTGGCCTTATTGTCAGTGTCCACGCAGGGTATGATCCCTACGACCCTTCCCTTGAACTTGCTTCTCCGGACATGATCCTGCATATCCTGAAAGAGATCCGCCCTCCAAAAATGGTTCTTGCCCATATGGGCAGCAACAGAAATTATGAGGAATCCCTGGAAAAACTCTGTGGGCAGAATGTCTATATGGATACGGGCTTTGTCCTGAAAAACATTGACATGCGTCTCTTTGCCCGTATGGTTCACACGCATGGTGCAGACCGCATCGTCTATGGCAGCGACGGTCCCTGGACCGACCAGAGATGGGGTGCCGATCAGATTATGGACTGTCCTTTCCTATCGACAGAAGAAAAACAGCAGATTCTCTATAAAAACGCCCTTGGTCTCCTTTCTCTGTAAAGGAGACCAGGGGCGTTCCTGTATTCTGGTACCGTTTATCCGATTATTTCAACAGTCCTGCCTGTTCAATCACGGAGAGGGTCTGCTGTGTCTTTTCAAGGGAATCAGATATTTCCATCTCATAGTCTGCCACAGCGCCTGTGAACGTAATGACTACCTTGTCATCTGCCTCCTTGATAAGCGCTGCTGCTTCCCCTGTGATATCAAAGAAAGCGCTCTCAAATATGGAAATTCCCTCACCGGTCTGTGCTGCTGTGTCCCGGACAGGAAGTGATACTTCCCTGCCCCCGGCTTTTATGACTGCATTCTCCAGATAGGGGCGGAATGCTCCCTCGGAAGAAGTCTCTATGACCGGCAAAAGTTCTGCGCCGGCATCATTTGTTTTTACCAGGATGGAAAGATCTGCTGATATTTTTATCCGGTCGACCGCAGGGTCCGCTACCTCTGTATTTCCAAGAGCGGTTCCTGTCGTGATCAGGCCGCTGCCTGATTCCTGGTCAGATGTATAACTCCAGGATGGAACTGCCAGGATCTCCATATCTACACCATTTACTTTTTCAAGAAGGTCACCATATATTCCTTCCGCAGAAAAATCGGTTGGATATGTAAGCTCGATAGGCTCCAGACCTGCTGCTCTTTCCGCCAGCACCCACTGCATCGGAATATCCGCTACGCCATTCGTCGGAAAGCCTTCTGACGCCTGCCAGTTATATAAAGCCGCCCCTGTACCGGCGCCATAAGCTCCATCCACATTCAATTCCAGAAATCCGAGATCTTTTAACTGCTGTTGAATTACCTTGACCTGGTCTCCGTTAGTCCCCACATTGTAAACCGTCATTCCCTCTGAGGAAGGAAGACTGCTCATATCAAAGAGAGGCAGCTGGGCGGAAAGCTCATCCATGTCTGCATAAAGAAAATTCTTGTCAACCATAACAAGGACATGCTGATCATCCACTTTTCCGAGAATGTCAAGATTCGAGACCGGAATCGTCATTTTTTCAGAATCCACTGCTTCTGAAACGTGCAGCGGCAGAAGTTCTCCTGTCACGATAATCTCCTGTGCCTGTACAGCCGCAGGAAACATAAGCAATGCTCCTGCTAAAGTCAGATATTTCCACATTTTTCCCATATTCATCAGCCCTCCGTACTCTCATCTGAATGATCTGCCGCAGTCTCCTGCCCTGCTTTCTCAGCATCACTTCCATCAGTTCCTGCTTCTGCCGTATTATCGCCGGCATTGCCTGCATCTTTGCCTGCTTCTCCTGTATTCTCGCCGGCATTGCTTACATCTGCACCTGCATCAGCATCTGCGCCTGACTCTGTTCCCTCTGCATCATTTTGTTCCGCTGCTTCCATCGGATTTCCTGCTGTATCAAAGAACATCTCTTTCATTTCTTCATCCGTTCCATCCTCCGAAACGGCCAGAGTGTGTACCGACCAGCCTTCTTCGCAGGCTGCAGGCGCTCCGTCTGCCCCGAAGTAAGCTTCATAGATGAGCATACCCTGCTGTGTGATCTCTGAATTATTATACTCCCTTCGGATGTACGCATATCCGCCTGCCGTATTTACCGGAGTACCATTCTCATCCAGATAGATGGTCAGTGTTTCCTGTCCTGCCTTGTTATACTTTCTTCTGATGGCGGCGTATCCATCTTTTATAGAGACAGCCTGACCCTCCAGGCCGTAGAAACATTCCTGCACAAGATTTCCGGCTGTATCATAATCATATGTACAAACCACATATCCTTCTTCGGAGATGATCCGTTCATCTGATTCGTTAAGGCAGGTTTTGCGGATCAACTGCCCTTTCTGATTATAGATAAGAGAGGCACTGGTATACCCGTCAACAGCCATTACATTTCCATCCAGGCCATAGAAAGTTTCCTTGACGGGAAGACCATTCTCATCCAGATCCTGGATGACTGCATAATCACCGTCTTCGATGGCAATAGCATCCACCGAGATTTCTTCTTCTGCAGCCGCCGCAAAAGGAGCAGCTGTCGACAATGCCAGAAGCAGTGCCGCAATAATTCTTTTCTTCATTAATTCACTTCCTGATTCTTTCAATATTTTATGATCGCCAAAACAATTACTATTTTACAACAAAATGTCCGAAATGTAAAACTCTTCTGGTATGTCCGTTCACGGTAAACCGTCCTTGTAAATATCTGGTAGTTACAAGTATATATAAAAAGCTTGAATTAATGCAGAAAAATGATAGTATGAAAGAAACAGTGGGCCAGGCACATAGAACTGCCGTGCCACGCACGAGCAGGGCTATGTGTATGGCGGACGTCCCTCATGAGGCGCCAGGCAGCGCGTGCTTTTTGCGATGCGGGAGCACCGAATGAGGGAGCATGGCGGGAACGTAGTGAAGCCATGCGGTGTTTCTTTCATACGCCTTCTGTGGCAGAAGGTCATGTGTCAAATTTAGTGTTCTGCATAGCTGATACGGAGCACAGGCTGCTTATTGGATATCTCTGGAGGCTTCGGTATGAACAAAATATCTTTTATAATTGTAGGAAGTGGTTACAGAGCTGCCTTTTATGGTCGGATCGCACGGACTTTTCCGAAACTTTTCAGGGCACTGTTTCTGTGCCGCTCTAAAGAAAAAGCAGAAAAAATTTCGCAGGAAACCGGCATCCCCGCAGTTCTTTCCAAAGAGGAATGTCTTGAATTCAGGCCGGATTTCGTTATTGTGGCAGTAAACAAAGACAATATCGCCTCTGTTGCAGAAGAATGGATCTCTCTTGGATTTCCTGTTGCTCTGGAAACACCTGCCGGTTCCCGGGAAGAAGAACTGCTCCGGCTTTATGATCTGAAGGTCACGCATAATGCCCGGATCACCGTTATGGAGCAGTATCACCGATATCCATCACTCATGGCCGGGCTGCATGCCATAACCGCCGGAAAGATCGGTGTCCCCTGGTCCGCCTATCTTTCTCTTGCCCATGATTATCATGGAGCAAGTCTTCTGCGAAGGATGCTGATGCTGGGGTATGAACCTTTTACTGTTATGGGATGTGCCTCCAGGCATCCCGTGACCGAAACAGATTCCCGCTATGGTCCCGTCCTTGACGGCAGAACGACGGACAGGCAGAGGGACACGCTTATTTTTTCCTTTTCCTCCGGAAAAACGGCTGTCTATGATTTTTGCGGGGTTCAGTATCATTCCTTCATCCGCTCCCGTCATCTCACGGTCCGGGGTGAAAAAGGTGAATGGAGCGACACACAGATCACTTATGTAAACCAAAACAATCTCCCTGTCCGGGAGATCCTGATTCCTGAAATTCCGGAAAAGTACAGGATTCTGGATACACCTTCTCTTATTTCCCTTCGGACTTCTCTTCCACAGGCGCTCACCATGGATACCTGCCAGGATGAATTTGCCATGGCTTCCATGCTGCTGGATATGAGAGATTACCTTGACGGAGGCCCGGAAGTATATCCTCTGGAAGAAGCACTGGAGGACGCCGCCTGGTGGCTTCTTATGCAGGAAGCCGAGGCGAACCCGGGAACTCCGGTACGGTCCCGTTCCATGCCATGGCATAAAGCCGGGTGACCAGACACATCCGGAAATACATAACAGGCAGGTACATGTAGACTCTGCCACAGGTTCCCTGCCTGTTATTTCTCTCTGTTATTTCTCTCTGTT
>CACZPF010000158.1 GCA_902782975.1 uncultured Lachnospiraceae bacterium | reverse complement strand
TCATCAAAAAATTTTTCTTCTTCCAGGTCCTTTACCTGCATCCGCACTTTCGGCACATCTTTACGGCCGTTCTCCCCGCGCAGACCTTTCCTGTAAAAAACGGTCTTCTCCGCCTCTTCCTCAGGAACCGCCGTGCCAAAACAGAGCACTTCCAGATCATGTTTCAGAATAGAGGCGTTCTTGTACCGCCGGTCCGGATCAAAGGCACAGGCTTTCAGGATTATTCTGGCAAACATTTCCGATGCTTCGGCAGGCGGAGCCATGGGCTGCCCGTTCATCCTGGCGTTCAATGCATTTTCTTTATCGCGGTAGGTGATCAGCTGCTTATCAAGATCCAGAAACGGAAGGCGGTTGTGGTTCATCAGTTTATACAGGACGAGCCCCAGCGAACAGATATCCGCCCGGTTGTCATAGTCTTCTCCCCGGTACATTTCCGGCGCCATATAGGGATATGTTCCTTTTTTGGAAAGGCCGCTCACCGCACCTGCCATATCTCTGGCGATCCCGAAATCCCCCAGCTTATAATCGCCAAAGCGGGACACAAAAATGTTTTCCGGCTTGATATCACGATGAATGATATGCAGACTTTCCAGACATTCCAATGCCCGCGAAAGATCCAGCCCAAGCCGGATGACTTCCTGTTCCTCGATGGTCTTTCCCACACAGTAATCTGAAAAACTGGTCAGAAATTCCATCCGGATAAAAATATCCCACCCGATCTCATCCAGATATTCCGTTACCTTAAAATCTTCTACCGAGACAACATGAGAATTCCCGCGGAAATACTCCATGGTACGGATCTCCTGGATACATTCCTCCATGATGTTCTCAAAATACTCGCGGGTAGACTTTTCACTCTCCGTCTCCTGCCGGATGGATGAAAGTTCTTCATGGGTCGAAGGAATCGAGATCACTTTGATTGCAGAATAAAAAGTATGTCCTCTTTCTGTCCGTTCCGCCTTATAGACCCGGCCATAAGATCCTTCTCCTATTTTTTCGATAATCTTCCATTCACGCCAGGGCGAAACAGGCAATTCTTTTTTCATCTCATCCCTCCTTTCTCCCGCAGAAATCTCAGTTTTTTACCAGTATAACACACTTACAGAAAGATTTGTATTTATTACTCAACTTTCGTGTCTTTAAATCGCTCCCCTGTCCGATGCTCGATATCCACGAACATCCCGCTAAAAAAACAGCGCATGAAAAACATTTTCATGCGCTGCTAAAATGACACTTTATTTAAGTATCATGTCTGCTATCAGACGAATCCTCATTCTTCATCAGAAAGATCATCATCAGAGATATCCTCATCATCCTCAGAGATTTCTGCTTCGTCGTCAAATTCTTCATCCGGAAGGTTTTCTTCATCCGCCTCTTCCATATCCGGATCTTCCAAAGAGTCGATCTCCTGATCATCGATCTCATCCGCCGGGAGATTTTTCTCTCTTAAATCCGTATCTTCGAGTACAGCAGTCTCCTCGGGAACCACGGAGTCACCTGTATCCAGACGGATCTGGCTGTAACGCTTAAGACCGGTTCCCGCCGGGATCAGCTTACCGATGATAACATTTTCCTTCAGACCGATGAGCTTATCGACCTTCCCCTTGATCGCCGCTTCCGTAAGAACCTTCGTGGTCTCCTGGAATGAAGCTGCCGACAGGAAGGAATCTGTTGCAAGGGATGCCTTGGTAATACCAAGAAGGACCTGCTTGCCCTCAGCCGGTGTAAGGCCTTCTGCTTCCAGCCGCTCATTCACATCCTCATACTCCAGTACATCCACATGAGTGCCGGGAAGGAATTCTGTATCTCCCGGCTCTTCGATCCGGGTCTTCCTCAGCATCTGGCGCACGATGACTTCGATATGCTTATCATTGATCTCAACACCCTGCAGACGGTATACTCTCTGTACCTCGCGGAGCATATAATCCTGAACAGCACGTACACCCTTGATCCGCAGGATGTCATGAGGATTTACACTACCCTCTGTAATAACATCGCCTGCTTCCAGGAACTGTCCGTCCGTCACCTTGATACGGGAACTGTAGGGAATCAGATAAGTCTTCGTCTCTCCGTCTTCCGGATTGGTCACGATGACCTCTCTCTTCTTCTTGGTATCATTCAGGGTGGCAACACCGTTGATCTCTGTAATGATGGCAAGACCTTTCGGCTTTCTTGCCTCAAAAAGTTCCTCGACACGGGGAAGACCCTGGGTAATATCGGATCCTGCAACACCACCGCTGTGGAAAGTACGCATAGTCAGCTGTGTACCCGGCTCACCGATCGACTGGGCCGCGATAATACCGACCGCCTCGCCGACCTGCACTGCCTCGCCGGTAGCCATGTTGGCACCATAACACTTTGCACAGATCCCCATCTTGCAGCGGCAGGTAAGGATGGTACGGATCTTGACTTTTTCAACAGGCCGTCCGAATTCATCCACGCCTTCCTTAATAATACGCGCCGCACGTCTCGGTGTGATCATATGGTTTGCCTTGACGATCACATCACCGTCCCTGCTCATAATATCATGGCAGGAAAAACGACCGGTAATACGGCCCTGAAGATCTTCGATCGTCTCTTTGCCGTCAACAAAAGCGCTGACTTCCATTCCGGCGATCTCATCACGGTTTTCGCAGCAGTCCGTTTCACGGATGATCTGCTCCTGAGAAACATCAACCAGACGTCTCGTCAGATATCCTGAGTCCGCAGTACGAAGAGCCGTATCGGACATACCCTTCCGGGCACCATGCGCGGACATGAAATATTCCAGAACGTCCAGACCTTCACGGAAATTCGACTTGATGGGCAGCTCGATGGTATGGCCGGTCGTATCTGCCATCAGACCTCGCATGCCGGCAAGCTGCTTGATCTGCTTATCGGAACCACGGGCTCCGGAGTCAGCCATCATATAGATATTATTATATTTATCAAGACCACCGAGCAGCGCTTCCGTCAGTTCATCGTCCGTCTTCTTCCAGGTCTCGACAACTTCCTTATAACGCTCTTCCTCAGTAATGAGGCCTCTCTTGTAGTTGCGGGTGATACGGTCCACCGTATCCTGCGCTTCCTTGATCATCTCGGGCTTCTGAGGCGGAACCGTCATATCCGAAATGGAAACCGTCATGGCTGCCTGCGTGGAATACTTATACCCCGTCGCCTTGATCGAGTCCAGCACCTCCGCTGTCCGGGTCGCTCCGTGGGTATTGATGACCTTTTCAAGAATCTGCTTCAGCTGCTTCTTCTTGACAAGGAAATCTACCTCCAGAAGGAGTTCATCCTCCTCGGTCTTACGTTCTACAAACCCAAGATCCTGCGGAAGAATTTCATTAAACAGGAACCGGCCGAGCGTAGACTCAACAACTCTGGAGACTCTGACGCTGCCGTCCGGATTCTTAATCTCACGGCGCACCTTGATACGGGACTGGAGCTTAATGACTTTATTTTCGTAGGCAAGGATCGCCTCATTGATGCTGTGGAAGTATTTTCCTTCCCCTTCCGCACCCGGTCTCTCCTGCGTCAGATAATAAATACCAAGAACCATATCCTGCGACGGAACCGCCACAGGACCGCCGTCAGAAGGCTTCAGAAGGTTGTTCGGAGAAAGCAGAAGGAAACGGCATTCCGCCTGTGCTTCTACAGAAAGCGGAAGATGGACAGCCATCTGGTCGCCGTCAAAGTCCGCATTGAATGCAGTACATACCAGCGGATGCAGCTTGATGGCCTTGCCTTCTACCAGGATCGGCTCAAAAGCCTGAATGCCGAGACGATGCAGTGTAGGTGCACGGTTCAGCATGACCGGATGCTCCTTGATGACGTCCTCGAGGACATCCCAGACTTCCGGCTGCAGCTTTTCAACCATTTTCTTTGCGTTTTTGATATTGTGAGAAGTTCCGTTGGCCACAAGCTCTTTCATTACGAAGGGCTTGAACAGCTCGATCGCCATCTCCTTGGGAAGACCACACTGGTAGATCTTCAGTTCGGGTCCTACTACGATAACGGAACGGCCGGAGTAGTCAACACGCTTACCAAGC
>CACZPF010000157.1 GCA_902782975.1 uncultured Lachnospiraceae bacterium | reverse complement strand
TTAAAAAGCGGCTTTTCAATAAAATAAAACGAGAACAGTGCAGCCAGAACCGTCATAAACAGACTGATCCCAAAGGCCCCGTAATATCCATATTCCAGGCCCGTATGCTGACGGATATAAACCGTTAACTGCTGAAAAAAGAAACCATAAAGATAAATGCCATAAGAAAGTTTAACCCTTTTTTCGACCCGTGAGAAGACCGGTTTTGCATCTAAGGCAAACGAAAAAACCGCATAAGGAAACAAAGTATAAAGCCATACATATCTGACACCGTCCGGTGCGATCTGTAATATGGCCATCAGACACAGCGCAGCGATTCCTGCCTGAGGATTCAAAAACTTCTTCATCTCATCATATGCAAAAAGCATTCCGATCACGTACACCACCAGCAGATGATAGGCCGAAAGAAGATCCATTCCATAAAATATCACTTGTCCACTTGGCAGAACCGTTCTGAAAACAATATCCAGTACAACCAGCAGTATCGTAAAGCCGGCCATGTCGATAAAAGATTCTTTTCGGTTTCTTCTCATATGCAGAAGCGTAAAGAGAACCGGTGTGATCAGATACATGATCACTTCCACGGGCGAAGTCCATATGGTTCCATTCGTAGTAGAAGCTATGGGAAGATCCGAAAAAACGCCGGGCTGTCCATAGGTAATGAAGAGCCTGAGATTTTTCAGATAGACAGTATACCAGCTGCCAAAATAGTCCTTCCATCCCAGGTCAGACAGCAATGGACCTGCCGCAAATACCAGCAAGAGGATCATGACCGCGTAAGGCGGGTAAAACCGAAGGACTCGTTTTATCATATAACGAAAGATGTTCTGATCGGACATCCAGCTTCTGGTAATACAATATCCTCCAAGCATGAAAAGAAGGGCCACACCTAGTTCATGTAAATGAAACCCGGCAAAAACAGAATAGTTTTCTCCCCAGATCATTCCCATATGACCAGTAAAAACAAATATGACACCGACAAGCCTGAGGAAACCAAAATTATCCTCTCTGCCGTATTCTATTGAATCATTCTTCCACTTGCAGAATAAAGGCATCTATCTTACTCTCCTCTATAAACATATGTTTATATCTTACTAAATCCGTTCGAATGCCTATACCGTAACCATTCATGCATCGCATTCATGGACGGTAACTGGCTCCCTTGCCATTGTATGCTGCAGACAATTCCGTGTCTCCTCCTACCGTTTCTCCATATCTTGGCAGGTTTCATCAGGGAATTTTCTTCTGAATAAACTTTCCTAATCTAAGCATGGGCTTTTCTACTGCATAATACGAAATAAATGCTGCCACTGCCGTCAGGAGCAGGCTGATCAGCAGAGATCCAAGATACCCTAACGCAAAACCGGTTTTCTGCTGTACGGATGTAATGATCTGCTGAAATAAAAAGCCGTATAAGAAAATCCCATATGATAACTCTGCTTTTTTCCCAAACCATGAGAAAGCAGGTTTTTCAACCATGGCCATCGAAAAAACGGCATAGGGAAAAGCGGTATAAAAAAGAACGAACTGCAATACCCTTGATCCGGACGGTACAATAAGCATGAGTCCAAGTAATACGATTCCCATCTGAAGGTTCAGGTATTTTTTCATCTCGTCGTATGTATATAAAGTTCCTATCAGATAAAACAGCGCCAGATGAAATGCTGCTATCAGATTTGTTCCGTAGAAAACCAGCTGTGTCTCGGCATGTGCGATCCTTAAATACACATCAAATACACAGAGTATACCAATGATCACTGCCATACAGCGAAAAGAACGTCTGGAACCTTTTTTCAAAGTAAATAAAGTACAGACAACAGGTGTAACGATGTACATCACTGCTTCAACCGGCATTGTCCAGAGAGAGCCATTGGTCACAAAAGGAATCGGAAGGTCTGTAAAAACACCCGGCTGGGCATACACAATAAAAAACCTCAAATTCCACAGGTAAACATTGTACCAGCTGGAAAAATATCCCTTCCATCCCATATCTGATAAAAGAGGCCCTGCAAGAAAGGTCATCAAAAGAATCATTACCGCATAAGGAGGATAAAGTCTGAAAAAACGCCGGATCGAATAACGTAATATGTTCCTATCCGACAGCCAGCTTTTTGTAATCAGATAGCCGCCGATCAAAAACAGAATGGCTACTCCCATTTCATGAAGTGCAAATCCCCCGTATACAGGAGCATTTCCACCCAGGATCATCCCCATGTGACCTGAAAAAACAAAAATCGTCCCAATAAACCGTATAATTGTAAAATTGTTCTCTTTGTTAGTCATCCCATTATCACTCAAACAAAAAGGACTGCTGCCAAATTAATCGACAGCAGTCCTTTGTTAAATCAGAACATTATATCAATAATGCATGTAAACTACTTATGCAACAACTTCGCCAGCAACTACCTTGAAGTCAGCGCCGTCATATTTTACAGTTCCGTTGAAATCGGTAGCAAGCTTGCCATCAATTACATAGAACCAGGAGCCATCATAGTTTACAAGGCCTGTATAATCCTGAACCTGACCGTTGGACAGATATACCCAACCGTCTGTGCTCTGCCACAATCCGTTTACATCGAGACGGATTCTGCCGGCAGCTACCAGGAACTGACTTCCATCATAATCTACAAGACCATTTCTTACTGTATCAAGGATACCGTTCTCAATGTAGAACCATTCACCATCATAAAGTGCAAGGCCTGTATACTGAGTCTGGATCTGGCCCTGAGATACGAAATACCATGTATCTTTGTAGAGCTGCAGACCGAAAGCGTTGCCGCAAACAACACCGTCAGCTACGAAGAACTGGCCGCCCTGGAATTCTACGATACCAGCAAAAGCTTTGTTCCATGTGCCATTCTCGAAATAACGCCACTCGCCTTCTTCATAAACGAGACCGTTCTTTGCTTCTGCGCCGGCTTCTACAACCTGCTCTTCGGAAAGTCCGCAATTTCTGCAGAATCTAACCTGAAGTTCGTAATCCTTGCCGTCTTTCTTATAGGTCTTCTTTGTCTGCCATGCAGACCAGTCATGACCGGTTGCCGGAAGCTCTACTTTTTTATAACGGGTTGCAATTTCTTCGTCTTCATGGTGCATAGCCCATTCAGCATCGGAAACGCCGTCATCATATACGCACTTGTACAGATACCAGCCCTTTTCGGTGCAGGTAGGTCTCTTGGAGTACGGAGCATCACCAAATTCCTCAGTCTCGCCGAATTCTTCCGGTTCTTCTTTCCAGATGTGAGCAATGATAGGCAGTTCTTCTTTTACATCAGCATGAACCTTACCCTTGCACCACTTGCACTGATAGGTGATCTCACGAGTGTAGCAGTTGTAATCCCAGTCTTTAACGATAACATAATCAACTAAACCGGCTTTGATCGGAGCAAGCGTTCCGTCCCAGGCTGCGTTCAGCGGGCTGAGGTTCTTAAGGAACCAATTCTTAGCTGCTGCATCAAATTCAGTGTAGTTGGCTTCGGTGATCTCCTGATGCATACCGCACCAGATACAAGCACGCTGTCCGATACCGTAAGCAGCACAGGTCGGATCCTTAACAACCTTCCAATCTGTGAAGTTGTGCGGCTTCTTCGGCAGAACGATAAGCTCTGCATCTACATCAACATAACCGCAAACTGTACATTTCGGGAATGCCAGACCTTCTTCTGTACAGGTCGGCTCCACAACTACTTCATAGCTGCCTGCAGCATAGGTATGCGGAATCTTGGAGATAACTCTGGTAACATCATAATTCTCAAGACCGCAGTTAAGGCAGACATCATGAGCCTGGCCTTCAGAATAGCAGGTCGGAGGAGTATCAACAATACCCCAGGACTTAGCAAGTTCTACATGAGTGCTTGCCCAGTCATGGCCGAGTTCCTTAACTAATACATAGTGCTGATGCGGTTCTTCAACTGTCGGATCTGCACAGTCAAACAGATAGGTTCCAAGCTCTGTACAGGTCGGCTGTGACTCCCAATGTCCGTTCGCTACAGCATGACCAGCAACTGTTGTGATGGAGTCGATCTCGCCCCAACCAACAACCTGACCTTCAGGTACATCGAGTGCAAATGCTGCGGTAGCGCAAGCAAATGTCAGGATTCCCATTGCCACAAGGCTTAAAATACTTTTTTTCATTTCCCTTTTCATTCCTTTCATGTTTTTTTCGAAGCGCTGGCGGATGACCATGCTCCAGATTTCCTTCATTTTCAGATAACTGAGGATAACCCCCTGTTTTCTATTTTCCCTCCCCTCTCAGTAAGAAAACTGTTTTTTTTCAAACTGTTTTTTCAAACTGTTTTCCTGATCTATGATAAACAAAACCTACATTTAAAAACAGCACCCTGCTTTTAACTCCGGCAAGGTACTTTCACTGGCTGCAGGTCCAAAATTATTACAGAACGAAATGAGCATTCCGGTTAATCCAGATCCGCTCTTTCCTGCTTAATTCTGCCAATTTTACCCCTGACGCAGCCTGTAAGCCCTGTGTTTATCAATCGACCTATCTTTTTACTAATTCATAGTAATCTCTTTTAAAGGATTTGTCAATAGCTATTTACTCAAAGTTGTTAAATAAACATCTGCTGCAAAGTCCTTTTCCGGTCCAATATTTTGCAGAATCTTTAACAGAGCATCTTTGGCAAATTAATATTGTATTACAGTTTATTTCTTTTTGGTTTCATGGATTTGCTGGTTTTTTCATTTTTATACAGATTTTACAGGAAAGTCTGCAATATATAATATCATTTTAGAACATTATTATTCAATCTCCGGGATACATAACATCCTTTAAACATAAATTTTCTCAATTGTCTCCCGCAAGGGCACGATTCAGCTTCCGGATGCTTCCGATATAAGCTTCTTCCGTGTAACCGACATCATAAAGGCCGCCGTCCTGCGTAAAAGAGTACATACAAAGATCGTCCAGCGCAAATTCTCCGTCCACATCGGTCACGGCGAGGTCAAATCCTGCATCCTTCTCAAGCTTCACCGCATACTTTCCCACAGCCCGGATCTCTATTTCCTCTGTAGTGCTGCCCATGCAGACCCGGAGCATTCCCGGTTCCTTTACAGAGATTACTTCAAACTCGAATTCATAAGCATCGTTGTCGTAGTGGTTACGGATGTCGGGAACCTTCTGCATGATGGAGGCTCCCCTGCGGAGCAGGCACACAGACGAAGCTGTGGACTGATCGTCTGTTATGAATTGTACGCTGCCCTCTGTTTCCCAGCCTTCGCCTCCCAGGGCAAAGCCGTTGTTGTACAGCATATTGTTCCTGTAATTCCTGTAGGTCCAGATCCCGTAGCCTCTTGAATATTTCTTCAGTACTTCAGCCGCGCTCTCCAGATATACCGGCACTTCCTCTTCAAGAAGCTGCGCGTTCTGCGTAAGAAGAGGCGTGTTATCCATAAACAGGAACTGTTCGATATAAACGGGCTTTTCACTGATCTCCCGGGACAGGCCGCCAAGTATTCCGCTGGTTCTTTCCAATGTCTCGGAAGCCGTGACTCTTTCCCCGTGATTCTCAAATCCCATGGGGATCCCGTACATGACCGCCGTATAGTCAGAGCCGCTGCAGGTGTATGTCCCGGTATGATAATAATACTCTGCCGTTCCGTCCGCCTGCCAGACAAGGTCGGCATCGATCCTCACTTCCATGGAAATGTTCGGAAATACTTCCTGTGTATCTTTAAGGATCCTGTTCAGGAATTCATCATAGAATTCGTACATGGCCTTCATCGAAGGTTCCTTTATATTCGGGACCGGAACTTTTGCGATGGTTTCATAGCTGCAGCCGTACTCTTTGTTATACCCTTCCAGTGTATAACGCTGTTCCACCCATTTCTGATAGCCTGTCCGCCTGGCACTTCTGAGTCTTACGACCTTCTTCGTGGTACGGTTCAGGTCCAGGATCCCCCAGAAATCCTCCCACGTCAGAAATCCGCCCGCGAAATGATCATATCTGCTCAGTTCCCTGTAGAGCCGTGACGCATACTGCTGCCAGGCCGAGAGCATTTTTTCATCGGATAGAAGGAGCAGAAACCGCTCGCTGATCACTTCGTCGGAGTCATTATAGTAGTCCCAGTAATAACCGATCCGCACGTATACATCCAGATCTTCCCGTGATGAGGCTTCCATGATCTTTTTCAGTTTTTCGAACGGATACTCATTAAAAACGACCGGATCTGTTCCCGGCTGGAACTCCTTCCACGGGATCACCAGAATGATGCTGTCAAAGCCGTCTGCCTTGATCCTTGCCATGTCTTCCGCCAGATGGTCGTTATCGCTGTTCCAGAAATTGATCGGCCATTCATCGCCAAAGTAAGTGGCCGACCGGACATATCCCTTCCGCCCGAAGGTACTGTCAAGCCCGAGATGATTCTTGATGATGAGCCAGTCGCCGTCTTCGTTCCGGCCATCCTCGTTGCCGCATTCTATCCGTATCCTGCCAATATCCTCCTGCGGATCTATATCCAGACTTTCCCATTCTCCCGACGGGTCAATATATATTTCCTTTTCCATCGTCATATCATCCCAGCTGTCAAAAAACTGAACCCGCACCTTCAGCCCGTCGGATACATGGGCAACCTTTGGATAGATGGCCGCTGTCAGGGAGAATCCGGCTTCCGGAGCCCAGTCCAGAAAATCCACTGCCGTTCCGGGGGTCATGAAAATACAGTTCCCGGTCTCTTCCTCTTCCATGATCCCTTCATTAAAGCCCCATGGATTGTCCATAGAAGCCGAAGGATTCTCAAAGCCCAGGGTATATTCACTCCATTGTACGATCTCTGCCGTATCCGGCACAGTATCCCCCTTGAATGACAGGATCAGCCAGTCCCCGTCTGCGTGATCCTCTTCGGCATTTCTGCAGGCCACCCGTATCCGTGCGGCTTCCTCCTTATAAGAACTGAGATCCGCTGCATATTCGCTCCAGTTCTCTTCCGATTCGAGGAGAACGGTATCCTGATATAAAATCTCATCTTCTTTGTCCAGCAAACTGATGTCCAGACAGACTCCGTCCGATATTTCCCAGGTCAGCGGATGGATCTTCATTCTGAACAGAAATTTCACGGAAAGATCCATATCCATCAGATCAACGGCTGTTCCGGGTGTTAACAGTATACACTCGCCGTCCCCGCCGGAATCAATAATGCCGGCCGTCACACCCCATGGATTATCATCCGCAGGACCGCTTTCTTCAAAAAATACCTGATAGGTTTTCCAGCTTTGCATTTCTGCGCCGGCTGGTTTCTGCATCTCCTGCCCGCTGGAATTTACTGCTGCCACACCCGGCAGAAAAACAGCCAGCAGAATCATCAGGCATATTTTACCCGTTTTATAAAAAGACTTCATATATACAAACCTCGCATAATCCTTTGTGGACCGGTGATCGCAGACCTCTCTGTCCGGATCCCGTTTTCCATTATCAGCTCCCCCGGTCTGTTCCGCGGATCACTGGTGATCCACAGCGCCTTTGGGCCTCCGCATCCCGACAGCAAGTGTAACAAGCAGAGCTGTAATAGAAATACAGTATCCGAAAGAGGCGCCCCACAGTCCCAGCCGTTTTGTCAGAGGAGTCAGCAGGCACAGCGCAATAAGAGAAGAAATCCCGTACCCCAGCAGAATGCTGCTCCGCTTTCTGAAAATGACCAGAACAAAATACAAAATGTACGCTGCCGCATTGATCCCGCCAGAAAAAATAAGAAACACGAACATACCTCTGTAATTCTTCAGATCGCAGTGAACCAGAAATTCCAGAACCGGGATCCCGGTCAGGTATCCCCCGGCCATACAAAGGCCGGTGAATCCGGCCAGAATGGCCAGCATCTTTTTTATTTCACCGGCGAAAGCATCCATTTTTCCCGCGGCATACATTTCGGAGAGTGCCACCTGCTTTGGCCTGATCATAAACCCGGCCAGCAGATTGATCACGGATACGGGCAGAAACAGCACCTGGAAATAAGCCTGATATTCAGATGCCATCGCGTTATCAACGGCTATACGCGGCGCGCTTAATAAATATGTCCATAAAAACATTCCAAGAAACAGCGGAAAGCAGTCCTTTAAAATATTCCACAGGTTTGTCCTGCTGATACGGATTTTCGTACCCTTCAGATAATGAAAAACCTGGATATTAAAAATATATACGCCAAGAATTCCGCTGATGATCGCGCCGATGACCGCTGTCAGAATATCCTTTTTTACGATGAGCAGCAGGAAATACACACCGACCGAAAGGATCGTCCGGAATGTCATCGACTTTCCTGCCAGGTCCAGACGTCCGCTCCTGTGGAATTCCGATTCATAAAGGTCGGCATATCCGTCCAGCATTCTGTACGCGCAGACCCCGATCACGATCAACGCCTTTCCCCGGCCATAGCCCTTCACCCCGGCATAGAGAACGCTGATCAGCATCATCACCGCGCAGTTGAGGATCTTCACCATATGATATTCGGAGAATTGATAATGCCCGGCGATATCCGTCACCTGGAAATTCCGTATTTCGTAATAGGCAATATAGACAAGCATCTGGGCGATCGTCAGAGCGATTCCGAAGATGCCGCCCTTCACATCTCCGACGATCCGTATCGTCATATAAGTCAGAATAAGGGACGCGCCGGCATAGACCGCGCTTCCGATCATATTCCATAAAAAAAGTTTTTCCGGGGCAGGTTCTTTTCCTGCGATCCATCGACTCAGCATAGCCTGCGCCTTTCTGCGAACTGCCTGAAGCTGTTTCGCCATGATTTCCGGCTCCGGCTTCACATTTTATTTGAATCCTCGCTCTTTTTGTAAGCCTTCACAAGGATCTTAGCCATAAAGTCCGGCCAGAATTTCCTGTACATTTCGTAGTCTTCTTTGCTTCTGCCGCTGCCGCTGTCCCTGATCATGGCCGATGTCTCCGACCCTTCATGTATTCTGTGGGCCATCAGAGGAGTGCTACAGTAAACAAATTCCCCCTTAAGGTTTGAGAACCGTTCCCAGGCCTCCCAGTCTTCATTGGTCCGGAAATGATTTAAAAACAACGGCCGGCAGAGGTTCGGCATGACATACGCCGTGGAGGGACAGCAGATCGGTGAACCAAGGGACAGAATTCTCCGCCGGATCCACCTGCTTTTCTGCAGAGGCCGTATTTTTAACGGCAGGAGCATGATCCTTTTTACTTTAAGCAGCCGGTTTTCTTTTACATAAGTTCCGTTCCGGAGTTCATAGTAATCGGTAAAAATAATCAGAGGATGCTTTGCCTTTTTGTATTCTTCAATGATCCTTCTGGAATAATCATCAAAATATACATCGTCCTGGTGGGCAATGGTCACAAGCGGTGTTGACGCCTGGCCGGCTGCAAATTCCCAGTCCTGTGTGATGCCGGTTTCGCCGTGATTCACATAAACAGGAATATCATACTCCCGGCACAGATCTGTAATATAGCTTCCCGGAGTGGAAGTCGCAAGGATCACATCAGAATATTTTCTCTGTCTTACAACGGATTTTATGCATTCTTCAAGGAACTCACTGTTTTTATAGGCACAGATCACAAAGGTATGCAGTTTATCCAATGGTTTTCTCCTCCAGTCTGCTTTCGAGTTCCCGTACTCTTTTTTCAAGCATCGCATTTTCCTGCACCAGGTTTTTGATGTCTTCACTCTGTTTCGAGTCGATCGCTGTCAAAGAGACAAGCAGAATATAGACAAATCCGATCAGGCATACGTACAGTGCATTCATATTCTCCTGGAAGCCGAGCAGCCTGCTGATCACAGCCAGTATCTGCGGAAACAGAACCAGAACAAACAGCAGGATCCCGATCAGGATCCACAGAAGCGTATATTTTAACGTCAGCTGTTTTTTGCTCAGGAGGCTCCACAGGATAACAAAATATCCCCCAATTGCCAGTAACAAAATAATGCGTATTGTAATACTCATAGAACAGCTCCTCTTATTTCATCGAAAACCTTGCCATCAGGATCGCCAGGGACACTTTGACCATATAGTAGATCGATTTGGCGGGATTGATCGAGGATACGCCTCCCTGCCTTTCATTCATTACGACGGGAACCTCTCCTATCCTGCAGCCCTGTATGATGGCAAAAACCACGGTTTCCGGCTCGGGATAATCCTTCGGATAATTGACCGTAAACAGATCGATCGCCTTTTTCCCCGCCATTCGAAGCCCGGAGGTCGGATCTGTGATCGTATGGCCGGTACACAGTCTGATCAGCCTCGAAAAAAAGCTGATGCCGAGGCGCCGGAGTCTGCTGGACTGGAATCCTTCATTCTCGATAAATCTTGACCCGATGACCATATCAAGGCCCTTATCTGCCATGGCTTTCTCCATGGCCTTCAGATATCCGGGATCGTGCTGTCCGTCACCGTCGATCTGCACAGCGATCTGATAGCCATTGTCCGCGGCATATTTATAGCCTGTCTGCACGGCTCCCCCGATTCCCAGATTGATCGGCAGATCTATATAGGGGACTTTGCTTCGCACCAGTATTTCCCTGGTATTATCCTTCGAACAGTCGTTAATGACAATATAATCATAATCCGGCGCAGCCTTCTTTACCATTTCGATGGTTTTTAAAATGGATTCTGATTCGTTGTAGGCCGGAATAATAATCAGCTTTTTACTCTTCACCGTCTGCATCTGCATGTATATCCCTTCTAACGCGCATATAAAATGCCATGATCCAGTTTATAAACAGAAAACCATTCATCTTCATAGACTATTTCATTCGAAAACTGAAAACC
>CACZPF010000156.1 GCA_902782975.1 uncultured Lachnospiraceae bacterium | reverse complement strand
TAGGCTCAGACAGTGCTCAGGCACCTGCAGCTATGCTCGCATTTTCTGTGCCTCCTGCCAAGGGTCTGCCGTCTCTATGGACAATTCCTGCCGGGCTGTTCGATGGCAAAAGCTAAACTTAATGACATTGGCTTCGTGCCAATGTCATTAAGTCAGGCATCCATGTTGATGAACAGTGCCACAGAGTAGGCAGTTAAATGCATGATGTGTCTTGAAATTTCAAACAATTTAAATAACAAAGACTTTAATAACAAATAAAAAGGCCATTTTGCCAAAAATAATCAAAAAACATGCTTGACAGACCAGGAATAAAGTGGTATAGTAAAACCATCAAAAGAAAAGAGAAAAAAACAACCGCTAAAATTCATTTGTAAAACATATGAATACTTCAAGCGAGTAAGAAAGGAAAGGTGATACCGTTGAAAAGATAGCTGCTTTCCATCAACAGGAAGTGACAGGGACAAATTTCCTGCAAGAAAGACCAGGTACAAAATCTGAATGAAAAAAAGCTGCAGGAACAAAACACAAAAACCTGAAGCAAACGTACGACTGGTATATAGAAACGATCCATCCTGTTGAACATATGTCACAAACCTGGTACAGAGATTTTGAAAATCGTGTGAAGAAACTTTTTTCAAAAGAGTATAACCAGTATCGCAGAAAATTCCGTATTCTTTTAGAATAGACAAACAGATGACAAAATAGTTTTTATATATGCTTCGAAAGACATTTTCATACTAAAAATAAAGACATTTTCAATCTAAGATTTATATTAAAAACAGATACGGAAATTCAGGACAGATACACAGGATACTTTGAGACGCATATCAATACTGAAATGATATGAATCGAAGCTTTGCATCAGAGGAATATCAACAGATATTCAGAAGGAAAGATTATTCAGGGAACTTTTTCCATTACCTATATGATATGATCGGAGTTGTAAAAAAGTACAAATCAGACAAGAAGTAGTTAGGTAGAGAAAATTATAAGCGGATTTGGATTTTAAAAAAAGTTCAGAATTGTTTATCCTGGAAAAGAGAAAAAGTATAACCCGATATATCTTCCATTAAATCGAATTATGATCCGTAAATCATAATTCAAAACTCTATAAAACTTTCTAAGTAATCGAACATCAAAATCGATTATGAGCAGGGAATCATAAAAAAGGAAAAACAGAAAAGGATCAAAAATAAGAGAATCAGAAAAAAACAGTAGTAATTAAAGAGATTAAGATCAGAAAGGATCATAAATCAAAATAAAAAAATCTGATTCAATAAATAAAAAGATTCTTTTCAACGGAAAAATTAAATATTGAGATAATAAATAAAACTGAATATAGTGTTTCAAAATAATAAGAGGATATAAAATATTGGAAATAATTAAAGAACATTGAGACGGTCATCATTTATCCGATCCAAACGGAAAAATGGTGACCGTCCTTTTTTTGCGTGCAGCAATGAGCCATGCGCCAGATCAGACAAGGCCTGCGCGGACGAACTGCCCCTCAAGCTCGTCCGCGCAGGCCTTGTCTGATCTGGCATACGGCGAACGCCGCGACAGCGAGGGCCGTCCTTTTGGCCCGAGCTGTCGGCATGGCTCCAAAAGAGCCGGCATACGGCGAACGCCGCGACAGAGAGGGCCGCCTTTCCGGCCCTCTCTGTCGGCATACATACACTTTTACTCTTTACCGGATGGCTCGTTTGCTTTATACTTAGATAGAGAGGCCTGCATCGACGGCTTCAAGTCAGGCGCAGATCCGGCATGCACCGGATCTGAAAGAAGCCATGAGGTGAAAGTATGCATTGGAACGTCGAAGAGTTTATTCTATATGAAGATAAGGAAATCCTGGTCTGCCGAAAACCGGCAGGTCTTGCAGTTCAGAATAAAAAACCCGGAAGCATAGATCTGGAAAGCTTGCTAAAGAATTATCTTGTCATAAAAAAGCAGGAGGATCTGATAAAACCAGCGAAAAGCCGGATTCCCTATCTGGCAGTCGTTCACAGACTGGATCAGCCGGTGGAAGGCCTGGTCGTTTTTGCCAAAACAGAAAAAGCCGCAGCAGATCTTAACAGGCAGCTGCAGCAGGGAAAGATGAAAAAAATCTATCTGGCTGTCGTCAAAAAAGAAGATCCCGGCAGGATGAGAGAAAATGAAGAGCAGGAGATCTTTCTGGAAAATTATCTTTTAAAAGACGGGAAGACCAATATGTCCCGTGTCGTAGACAAATCGACGCAGGGAGCCAGAAAAGCTGCTCTTTTTTATAGAATCATTTCTCAAAACGACGAGAGGATGCTGGTCAGAATTCACCTTCTGACTGGGCGGCATCATCAGATCCGCGTGCAGATGGCGAATGCCGGTATGCCCCTTGTCGGGGATCAGAAATATGGAGGATCTGATCAGAGGGAAAAGGGAAATTATCCCGCACTTTGTGCAGCGGAGCTGACGTTTACGCATCCGGCTACAGGCAAAGAATTGTCCTTCTGTACAGAACCGGAAGGCCGGGATTTTTCAGAATTTGCCTTGAACGGCGGAACAGATCGGCAGGAATCTGATCTGTCAAATGACGAACCTTAAAATGTAAAAAAAATGTGAAATCTATGGACTAGTCTTTTCGAATGTGGTAAAAGTAAAACATCTTTAATTAAGACTGATTACTGACACAGTAGATGTGCCATGAAAGAAGGAATTATGAAAAAGATAATCATTACAACGATGCTTGTTTTATCAGGGGTGTTCTGCTTCCATCTTTTCGGGTTTGGACAAAATGATACGGAAAGCTTCCGGCAGTCAGGGGTCCAGGAAGAGGCCGGGGAAGAAATTCAGAGCGAAGAGAACCGGAGTGAAGAAGTCCGGAGCGAAGAAGTCCAGAGTGAAGAGATCCAGAACAAAGAAGTCCGGATCGAAGATATCGGAAATGAAGGAAATCAGGCTGAGTTCCAGGGAGAAACGGAGAGTTTTCGAGTGAAAGCACCTGCCATGGAAATCGTGCCCGGGACATGGATCGCGGTGGTCAGCAAAAATACAAAAGGGGAATTCTGGTCACTGATCGAAAAGGGTATGAAGCAGGCTGTATCCGATGTGAATGATGTCTATGGACTATCAAGAAGTGAGAAGGTTTCCATGACATTTGAAGGACCGGCAGACGAGCATCAGGTGGAGACTCAGATCAATACACTGGATGCGGTTATCTCGGAGAATCCTTCCGTCCTCTGTCTGTGTGCCAGCGATATGGATTCCTGCTATGCGCAGCTGGAGGCAGCAGCGGAGAACGGAATACCGGTGGTGGCATTTGATTCTACGGTAGCCAATGATTATCTGATCGATGCCTTTCGTGGAACAGATAATGTAAGCGCAGGAAGCATGGCGGGCGAAAAGCTGGCAGATGCTCTTGATGGTAAAGGTAAAGTCGCTGTATTTTCCGCTCAGGAAAAGACGGCTTCTGTAAAAGATCGAATGGATGGCTTTCAGAATGAACTGAAGAAATATCCGGATATGGAAATCGTGGCTGTCATTTATTCGGACCAGGTTGAAAATATGGAAGAGTCCATGCTCCTTACCCTGGAGGAAAATCCGGATCTTGCCGGGGTCTACTGCACGAATGCGGAAAGCTCGGATCTGTATCTGAATCTGAAAAAGAATGCGGAATCTTCGATCATCATGGTTGGTACAGACTGTACAGACCGCCAGCAGAAAGCCATTCGTTCTCAGGAAATGCTGGGATCCGTTTCACAGCATCCCTACAGGATCGGGTACGAAACGATTCTTGCGGCACTGGCGCTTACGCAGCCGCCTGAAATACTTGAAAAGCAGGATTTTGTTGATAATATTCTTCTTTCTCCCCTTTGGATCGACGCTTCCAATCTTGAAATAGAAGAACAGGGAGGATATGTTTATTAATCTGTTTATTGGGGAAACGGATACCGTCCATGAATGCGGAGCATGAATGGTTACGGTATCGGCATCCGAACGGATCTTGTCAGATATAAAGGTGTGTTTATAGAGGAGGATGTGTTTGTCCGGATCTGTTTGTTCGGCAAACTTATTGCTGTTTTTTGATTGTAATTATTTTCACGATATGGTAATATGTTAAAGTCGTGAAAGGTAAAGTTTGAAACTACGTTTCATATCTGGTATTACTGGTGCAGAAAATGCGCCATGCAGAGGAAACATTGTGAAAAGTGATTTAAGGAGGCCGGAGAATGAGGCAATGGACAGATATTCTTAAGCAGATATCCATGCTGACACAATTCGGTCTTTCTTTTATTACACCGCTTCTTCTGTGCCTGGGGATCTGCTATCTTCTGTGTACCAGAGCGGGAGTAGGCGGATGGGTCTATCTGATCGGCTTTTTCTTCGGACTGGGAGGCTCTTTTACAGTAGCCTGGAAATGGTACCGGCAGGTACAGAAAAAAGAAAAAACGAGCGGCCGGGCGAAAGTAAGAGGATACAACCGGCATGATTAAAACGGATATAAACAGACGATCCTGGGAAAAATAAAAAACGGATGGAAACAGACTTTCATCAATAATACAAAACGGATGGAAACAGGCCGTCATCAATAAAAAGTGGAAACAGGCCGGGATAGAAGAAAAGAGAAAAGGGAAAAGGGGGCTGCCCGTTATCTTGAATATATGGAAAAATACCGCTCCGGCGGTGAAGAAAGAAACAAAATACATCGCGTGCGCCTCTCTTGTCGGGCTGGTCATCATGCTGGTTGTTTTTCTGGTACTGCATCAGATCATGCCGGAAAAGGTGCCGTTTGATTACCGGGTCGTGCTGGGCGGTCTTGTGGGAAGCCTGGTGGCCGTCCTTAATTTTTATCTGATGGGGCTGACAGTCCAGAAGGTGGCTTCCTCACCGGATGAAGAGACAGGAAGACGTTTTATGAAGGCCAGCTATTCCCGCAGGATGATGCTGCAGATGGTCTGGGTGATCCTGGCGATCGCTCTGCCCTGTTTTCAATTTGCGGCAGGAATCGTGCCGCTTCTGTTTCCGGGTGCTGCAGTAAAACTGAAAGCAATAAAAAAACCCTGACCCGGTTTATTGTTTTGATGTTTTTGCATATACTTTCAAAATACCAGAAGTGCAATACTTCCGAAGATAGGAGGTGGAAACATATATGGATCTGGATATTTCGGGAGCTCGCGTATTTTTTGAGATTCCGATCGATTTCCCGGTGCTGGGGAGGATACAGATCAGCGAAACGATCGTGGTCAGCTGGATCGTTATGCTGCTGATCACAGGCCTGTGCATTTTTCTTACGAGAAATCTGAAAGAAGAAAATATTTCCAAACGGCAGGCAGTCGCCGAACTGATCGTTGAGACCGCCAACAAGTTTGTTGTCGGGAATATGGGCGAAAAGTTCCGGTATCTGATACCTTTTGTGTCAGCGTTGTTTGCGACCAGTGTGGTGTCGAATCTGATCAGTCTGATCGGCCTTCGAAGTCCTACGGCGGATCTGTCTACCGAGGCAGCCTGGGCGGTGGTGGTTTTTATTATGATCACATCCCAGAAGATCAAGACGAACGGAGTCGGCGGATATCTGAAAGGGTTTACGACTCCCATCGCGATCATGACACCCTTCAATATCCTTTCGGAGCTGGCAACGCCTATCAGTATGGCGTGCCGTCACTTTGGCAATATTCTTTCAGGTGTCGTTATTAACGCACTGATCTACGGTGCGCTTGCCGTGGCAAGTTCCGCGCTGCTCAGACTGATCCCGGGAGCTGTGGGAGCGGTTCTCTCGCAGATCCCCATTCTGGACGTGGGCGTGCCTGCCATTCTGTCCGTTTACTTTGACTGGTTTTCGGGCGTGATGCAGGCATTCATCTTCTGTATGCTGACGGTCATGTATATAGCCAATGCGGCAGAGGAATAATTCCCAGACAACCATGTTCAGCAATATAGTTCATGAATATGTAGAATCATGAATATGTGGAAAAATTAATATTTGATTTTATCAGGAGGAAAAGATTATGGATTTTACAGTTTTGGCAAAAGGTATCGCACTGGCAGGCTGTGCAATCGGTGCAGGATGTGCTCTGAGCGCCGGTATCGGACCTGGTATTGGTGAAGGCAACGCTGTTTCCAAGGCACTTGAGGCAATCGGACGTCAGCCGGAATGCAAGGGTGACGTTACTTCTACGATGCTTCTTGGCTGCGCCATCGCAGAGACGACCGGTATTTATGGTTTTGTTACCGGTCTGCTTCTTATTTTCGTAGCACCTGGTATGTTTATGAATTTCCTGAGCTGAAACGGAAAAACCGTTGGATATTTATCATGATACAGGAGGTAACCGGACATGCAGGTTCAGGAACTGGTCGGACTTGTGCCGTGGACATTCATAGCACAGATCTGCAACCTTTTTATCCAGGCATATCTGATAAAACGATTTCTGTTTAAGCCTATCAATGAAATGCTCGCAAAGCGTAAAGCTAAAGCCGACGCCGAAATTCAGGATGCGGTCAATGCCAGAAATGAGGCAGTCGCCATGAAGAATGAATATGAGCAGAGCATGAAGGATGCCCGGAATCAGGCAAGTGAACTTCTGGCTACGGCACAGAAGACAGCGGCCAGAGAGAGTGAAGAGATGCTGAGGGACGCAAAGGCCCAGGCAGCTGCTATCAAGGCAAAGGCTGAATCAGATATCGCCCAGGAAAAGAGAAAGGCTGTGAACGAGATCAAGAATGAGATCGGCGGCATGGCTGTAGAGATCGCCGGGAAGGTGATCGAGAGAGAACTGAGCGAAAAGGATCACAAAAAGCTGATCGATGATTTTATTACGAATGTGGGTGAGACGTCATGACACAGACTGCCAGACTCTATGGCGGCAGTCTCTATGACCTTGCCGCGGAAGAAAACCTTACGGAACGTATTCTGGAAGAGATGGGCGTGGTCCGTTCCCTTTTTCGGGAGAATCCGGACTATGTAAAGCTTTTGTCAGAGCCGTCGATTCCCGCGTCCGACAGGACAAAGCTGATCGATGATGCCTTCGGACAGCAGGCAGAGCGTTATCTTGTGAATTTTTTAAAACTCTTGTGCGAGAAAAATCTTGTAAGAGAATTCGGCGGGTGCTTTGAAGAGTTTACCCGGAGATATAACCAGGATCATGACATCGCGGAAGCGGTGGTGACCAGTGCGGTGCCTCTTACCAAAGAACAGGCTGAACGTCTTACAAAAAGGCTGGAAGAGATCAGCGGCAAAAAAATATCACTGGTACAGAAAGTCGATCCGAAAGTACTGGCAGGTCTTTCGGTCGAACTGGAAGGAAAGCAGCTGGACGGTACGGTAAAGAGCCGTCTCTCGGGCTTCTCCAGAAGGCTGAACGAGGTAAGCGTCTGAAAAGAACAGCAGAACAGATTGTCGGATCAGACAGCATCAGAATGATATGGAAACAGAATGGTATAAAAATTTACTGTAAACGGATGAAAGGGAGGCCCGGATCCGGGCCGGCCGTAACGACCTGCTCCTGCAGGTCGGGAAAGAGGAAAACATGCAATTAAAACCTGAAGAAATATCCAAGGTCATCCGCAGTCAGATCAAATATTACGACAATGCGATCCAGCAGAACGAGACGGGTACCGTCCTTATGGTCGGCGACGGTATCGCCAGAGCGAGCGGTCTTGTGAACTGTATGGCGGGAGAGCTTCTGGAGTTTGAGAACGGAAGCTTCGGCATGGCACAGAACCTGGAAGAAAACAGTGTTTCGATCGTTATATTTGGTAATGACGAGGAGATCGGGGAAGGTCAGACTGTAAAAAGAACCGGCAAGGTCGTTTCGGTGCCGGTGGGTGAGGCCATGATAGGGCGTGTCGTAAATGCACTGGGACACCCCATCGATGGCAACGGTCCTGTAGAAACCACGGAATTTCGCCCGGTAGAAAGCCGTGCGCCGGGAATCTGCGACAGGCAGCCGGTTAAGGAACCGCTTCAGACTGGCATCAAGGCGATCGATTCAATGATCCCGATCGGAAGAGGCCAGCGTGAGCTGATCATCGGCGACCGTCAGACAGGGAAGACGACACTGGCGGTGGATACGATCATCAACCAGAAGGGGAAGAATGTTATCTGTATTTATGTGGCCATAGGCCAGAAACGTTCTACCGTGGCATCTCTTGTGGAAACCCTGTCCAAAAACGGCGCCATGGCATATACCATCGTTGTAGCGGCAACGGCTTCGGAATCCAGCCCGTTGCAGTATATAGCACCCTATTCCGGCTGTGCCATGGGCGAGTACTTTATGAATAAAGGGCAGCATGTGCTGATCATCTATGATGATCTTTCGAAGCATGCGGTGGCTTACCGTGCCCTCTCTCTTCTGATCCGCCGTCCGCCGGGCCGTGAAGCGTATCCTGGAGATGTTTTTTATCTGCATTCCAGACTTCTTGAGAGAGCAGCCAAGCTGGATGATGCACACGGCGGCGGTTCTCTTACCGCATTGCCGATCATCGAGACGCAGGCAGGAGATGTTTCTGCCTATATTCCGACCAATGTTATTTCGATCACCGACGGACAGATCTTCCTCGAGACAGAACTGTTCCACTCCGGCGTTATGCCGGCGGTAAACCCGGGTATCTCGGTTTCGCGGGTCGGCGGCAACGCGCAGATCAAAGCCATGAAGAAGGTAGCAGGTACCTTAAAGCTGATCTATTCCCAGTACAGAGAACTGCAGAGCTTTGCACAGTTCGGATCCGATCTGGATGCGGATACCAAGGCGAGACTGGAACAGGGCGCCCGTATTGTGGAGGTGCTTAAGCAGAATCAGAATGCTCCGGTTCCGGTGGAAAAGCAGGTCGCCATTCTGTATGCCGTGACAAGAGGCGTTCTTGCCGCGGTTGCTGCGGAAGATGTTCGTGAATATGAGGCAGGCCTGTTTACTTATCTGGATTCCAGCGTGGAAGGGATGGAAGCACTCCGGATCATCCGGGAGAGCGGAGCCCTTTCAGAAGAAGCGGAAGAGAAGCTTAAAAAGGCACTGGAGATTTATACCGGAGACTTTGTAAGCACACGTGCCGCAAGTTGATGAGGTTTGGAGGGACACGATATGGCTTCAAATATGAAAGCGGTAAAAACGCGGATCAAAAGTGTCCAGAGCACCATGCAGATCACCAAGGCCATGGAGCTGGTGGCTTCGTCCAAACTTCGAAAGGCAAAAGAGAGAGCGGATATCAGCCGGCCTTATTTCCGTGAATTGTACAGTACCCTCCGTGATATAGCGGATGCCAATACGGATTTTACATCCATTTATGCCAAAGCATCTGACAACGAAAAGTTCTGCTACGTGGTCATCGCGGGCGACAGGGGACTGGCAGGCGGTTACAATTCCAACCTGTTCAAAGCTGTTGAGGCGGAATGTAAAGGGAAGGATTATGTGGTCGTGCCAATCGGGAAAAAGGCCGTGGAATATTTCAAACGGCGCAAGGTGGAGATCCTGTCGGAAGCATTTGCGGAGATCGCGGATATTTCTATCTCGGACTGTTTTGAAATTGCCAGCCTTCTGTGCAAGAGCTACAGACAGGGAGAATTCGGGCACATAGAGCTGTTCTATACGGAATTTGTTTCGATGCTGTCACAGGCACCGAGATGTTTTTCTCTTCTGCCGCTTCAGGATATGGAGAGAGATGAGGCAGAAAACACGGCGGCGGTCAGGAATCTGATCCTCTATGAGCCTTCGGCTCCGGAAGTATACGAGGCGATCGTTCCCGAATATCTGGCGGGTCTGATCTACGGCGGTGTCTGCGACAGTGTGGCCAGTGAACTGGCAGCTCGCCGGACAGCCATGGAAGCGGCAACGGATAATGCGGAGGAGATGATCGAGAAACTGAATCTCTTCTACAATCGCGCAAGACAGGCCAGTATTACGCAGGAGATCACGGAAATCGTCGGCGGTGCGGAAGGATTATAAATCGGGTTGCAATGTAGGAGATAAATAATGAGTGAAAAACACATTGGTGAGGTAGTGCAGGTAACCGGACCTGTTCTGGACATCCGGTTTAAGCATGATGAGCTGCCTGCTCTTCTTTCTGCAATTGAAATAGATAATGGCGGCACCAAACTTACAGCAGAGGTGGCGCAGCAGATCGGTGACAATACGGTCCGCTGTATTGCCATGAATTCCACGGACGGAATGGTGCGCGGGACAAAGGCGGTCGATACGGGAAGCCCGATCACGGTTCCTGTAGGCGAGGAATGCCTCGGACGCGTTTTTAACCTGCTTGGAGATCCGGTGGATGATCTGCCTCCCGTTAAGACGAAGGAAAGATGGCCGATCCACAGAGAAGCACCTGCCTATGAAGATCAGATGCCCGCGACAGAGATCCTGGAAACAGGCATCAAGGTCGTTGACCTGATCTGCCCTTATGCCAAGGGCGGCAAGATCGGTCTGTTCGGCGGTGCCGGCGTCGGTAAAACGGTTCTTATCATGGAACTGATCCACAATGTGGCCACCGCCCACGGCGGCCTGTCCGTTTTTACCGGTGTAGGAGAACGTACCCGTGAGGGGAATGACCTTTACGGAGAAATGAAGGAGAGCGGTGTTATCGATAAGACGGCTCTGGTCTACGGGCAGATGAATGAGCCGCCGGGCGCACGTATGCGTGTGGGTCTTTCGGGTCTTACCATGGCGGAATATTTCCGGGATGTTAAGAATCAGGATGTGCTTTTATTTATCGATAATATTTTCCGTTTTACACAGGCAGGTTCGGAAGTGTCCGCACTTCTGGGACGTATGCCGTCGGCTGTAGGTTACCAGCCTACGCTGGCTACAGAGATGGGTATCCTGCAGGAGCGGATCACATCGACTAGAAAAGGATCCATCACTTCTGTTCAGGCAGTTTATGTGCCGGCAGACGACCTGACGGATCCTGCGCCGGCTACGACGTTTACACATCTTGACGCGACGACGGTTCTTTCCCGTGAGATCGCAAGCCAGGGTATTTATCCCGCAGTGGATCCTCTGGATTCCACCAGCCGGATCCTCGCGCCGGAAGTACTGGGAAGAGAACATTACGAGATCGCCCGTTCGGTGCAGAGAGTTCTGCAGCGTTACAAGGAACTGCAGGATATCATCGCCATCATGGGTATGGATGAACTCTCAGAGGAAGATAAGATGACGGTAAACCGTGCCAGAAAGGTGCAGAGATTCCTTTCACAGAGCTTTTCTGTGGCGGAGCAGTTCACCGGTATGCCCGGACAGTACGTACCGCTGAAAGAAACACTGCGGGGCTTTGGCATGATCCTCAACGGAGAGTGCGATGATATCCCGGAGAGTTGTTTCCTGTTTGCCGGTACGATCGACGATGTCTTTGAAAAAGCAAAGAAGCAGTAAGGAGGGTTGTCTATGAAGACCTTTCCTCTGGTGATCGGAACGCCGGACGGCATTTTGTACGAGGGTGAAGCAGAGCGGGTGGTCGTTCGCAGTATGACCGGAGATCTTGCGATCCTCGCGGGACATTCGAATTACTGCACAGCCATAGGCATGGGCGGCGCTCATGTGGTACTGCCGGACGGGACCAGAAAAGATGCAGCATGTATCGGCGGGATGATCTCCATGATCAATGGAAACTGCCGTGTTCTTGCGACTACCTGGGAGTGGAAGGAAGACATTGATCAGGAGCGCGCCGAAAAGGCAAAAGAGAATGCGCGCCTGGCGCTGGAAAAAGGCGGCCTTTCCGATAAGGAGTACAAGATCGTTCAGGCTAAGCTGCAGCGTGCGCTGGTAAGAATCGGTGTTTCAAAATGAATTACTCTGTGGTATGGATTCATGTACATGGAGATCTGGATGAGAGGCCGGCTTTATAGCCGGTCTCTCTTGATAAGACGTAAGGCGGAAAGGATATGTCATTCCTCACAAAAAGCGGAATAGACAGATTTACTGCCAGCGTCTTTTATATGGCAAAAAGAGGAGGTTTATTATGAAAAAATTGATGACTGGTGATGAGGCAGTTGCCAGAGGGGCCTATGAGGCTGGCGTAAGGTATGCATCTGCGTATCCCGGGACACCCAGCACCGAGATTCTGGAAAATCTGTCCGCTTATCCCGAAATCTACGCGGAATGGGCGCCTAACGAAAAAGTTGCGATGGAATCCGCCATCGGCGCCTCCATTGCAGGGATGAGAAGCATGGTATCCATGAAGCATGTGGGTATGAATGTGGCAGCAGACCCTATGTTTACATGGGCTTACATGGGTGTGAACGGTGGAAATGTGGTCGTTACGGCGGATGAGCCCGGTATGTTTTCCTCCCAGAATGAACAGGACAACCGGAATTATGCAAAGGCTGCTAAAATTGCCATGCTGGAACCGTCGGACAGCCAGGAGTGTATCGACATGGTCAAGGCGGCCTATCAGCTGTCAGAAGAATTCGATACACCGTTCATTATCCGCATGACCACGAGGGTCTGTCATTCCAAATCCATCGTGGAACTGAAGGACAGGGAAGAGGTCACCTCGAAAGAGTGGACAAAGAATCCTGCAAAATATGTCTGCCTTCCTGCGATCGCCCGCAATCTGAAGGTCAAACTGCTGGAGCGCATGAAAACCCTTGCCGCGTACAGTGAGAAAAGTCCCTTTAACCGTATGGAGATGGGCAGCGGTAAGGTCGGCGTGATCGCCTCCGGCGTCTGCTATTATTATGCGAAGGAAGTTTTCGGTGAAGAAGCTTCTTACCTGAAGCTTGGTTTTACCAATCCGCTTCCGGCAGGCCTGATCCGAGAATTCTGTCAGAAGGTCGAGAAGGTCTATATTCTGGAAGAGAACGATCCTTATATTGAAGAATTTGTCCGCCAGCAGGGGATTTCCTGTATCGGAAAAGACCTGTTCCCGGCAATGGGCGAACTGACACCGGATGTGATCCGCGAATGTGTGACAGGTGAAAAGGCGAAGCTGATCGAATTTGACAAGAGCAAGCTGATCGGCCGGGCACCGACTTTCTGTGCCGGATGTCCTCACAGAGGACTCTTCTACCGTCTGGGCAAGAGAAAAGACATCATGATCAGCGGCGATATCGGCTGCTATACGCTGGCAGCAGGAAAGCCGTATACAGCCATGGATTCGACCGTATGCATGGGCGCGAGCATCAGCCTTGGCGCCGGTGCGCAGAGAGCCTTTAACATGGACGGAATCAACCGCCGGGTCGTGACGGTGCTTGGCGATTCCACCTTCTTCCATACCGGCATCAATTCCCTGATCAATACGGTTTATAATAAGAGCAATACCGTCAATATTATTCTGGACAACCGCATAACCGGCATGACCGGTCATCAGGACAATCCCGGTACAGGGTATACAGCCAAGGGTGAGGAGACGACCCTGATCCGGATCGAGGATCTGGTAAAAGCTATCGGCATTAAGCATGTATTTGTCATCAATCCAAACAACCTGCAGGAAGTGGATGACACACTGGATAAGTGCCTGGCACTCTCTGAGCCGTCGGTCATCATTACCCGCTGGCCCTGCGCCCTCAAGAAATTCTCGAAAGAGGATAAGGCGGAGTTCGACAGCCTGTTCATTACCAGGGATAAAGTAGATCCGGACAAATGTATCGGATGTAAGAAGTGCCTGAAGGCAGGATGCCCGGCCATGTTCTATGATAAAGCCACAAAGAAAGTAGTAATCAATCGTGCACAGTGTGTCGGCTGTGATGTCTGTGCACAGGTTTGCCCCAAAGGCGCGATCGGAAAGGAGAACTAAAGCCATGACGAAGAGTATTTTACTGGTAGGCGTAGGCGGTCAGGGTACGATTCTGGCAAGCAAGATCCTGACCAACGGCCTGATGGAGGCCGGCTATGATGTGAAAATGAGTGAGATCCACGGAATGTCCCAGAGGGGCGGGTCCGTTTCGTCCCAGGTGCGCTATGGCGAGAAAGTCATGTCTCCTGTTATCGAAAAAGGCAAGGCGGATATCGTGGTTTCCTTCGAAAAGATGGAAGCGCTCCGGGCGCTGGATTATCTCAAGGAGGATGGAACCCTGGTCGTCAACAATGTGGAGATTCCTTCCATGTCCGTGATCACCGGCGATGAATCTTATCCTGAGGATGTTCTGGAGGAGATCGAGAAGCATGTAAAAGCTAAGGTCGTGGATGCGACAGGCCTTGCCAGAGAGATCGGAAATGAGAAAGCAGCCAATATTATTCTGCTCGGCACGATCATCAAGTCGATGGGGCTTGAACAGATAGACTGGGATGCCATTCTGGAAGCGAATATTAAACCGCAGTTTCTGGAACTGAATAAAAAAGCGCTGCAGGTCGGGATCCAGGCAGTAGCAGAGTAAAGTGGCAGGAAGGAGGCACCGCAGATGATTGCTGATAAAATGAAACCTTTTGTTAAGAACAATTCCGCCATTCGTATGATGTTTGAAGAGGGAAATAAGCTTCGGGCAAAGTACGGGCCGGAAAATGTGTTTGACTTCAGCCTCGGAAATCCAAGCGTTCCTGCGCCGGACTGCGTGCGGGAGGCTATTATAGATCTGGTAAATAACGTAGAGCCCACCGTAATTCACGGATATATGAGCAATGCTGGTTTTGAAGATGTGCGCCAGACCATCGCTGAATCCCTGAACAAAAGATTCGGGACTGCCTTTGCGGCAAAGAACCTGATCATGACTGTCGGAGCAGCCAGCGGACTGAATGTTATTCTGAAAACGATCCTGAATCCGGGAGATGAAGTCGTTGTATTTGCACCTTACTTCCTGGAGTATGGCTCTTATGTGCGCAACTATGACGGAGTTCTTGTGGAAGTAACGCCCGATACCGCGACCTTCCAGCCGAATCTTGCGGAATTTAAAGAAAAGATCACCCCGAAGACAAAGGCAGTGATCGTAAACACACCGCACAACCCCACCGGTGTTGTTTACTCTGAAGAAACCATTAAAGAGCTGGCGTCCATTCTGGAAGAAAAGCAGCAGGAACTGGGCACTGTGATCTACCTGATCTCCGACGAACCTTACCGCGAGCTGGCCTATGACGGTGTGGAAGTGCCATATCTGACAAAATATTACGCGAACACAGTGGTTGGCTATTCCTACAGTAAATCCCTCTCTCTTCCAGGGGAACGGATCGGATACATTGTCATTCCGGATGAAGCCGATGGAAGCGAGGAGCTGATCCAGGCAGCAACCATCGCCAACCGCATCAGCGGTGCTGTCAACGCTCCCTCTCTTATGCAGAAGGTTATTGCAAAATGCATCGATGCCCAGACAGATATTGCGGCTTACGATAAAAACCGGCAGGCTCTTTACAATGGTCTGAAGGAACTCGGATTTGAATGTATTAAGCCTCAGGGCGCGTTTTATCTCTTTGTCAAGTCTCCGGTACCAGATGAGAAGGAATTTGTGAATGCCGGGAAGGAATTTAATATCCTGATGGTACCGGGCAGCTCTTTTGCCTGTCCCGGTTATGTGAGGCTTGCCTACTGCGTAGCTTATGAAACCATCATCAACTCACTGCCGCAGTTTAAAAAACTGGCAGAGAGGTATTTCGGATAAGAAGAACAGGAATAAAAAGCACCGCCAGGAATCTGTTTTCCTGGCGGTGCCTGCTGTTTATGGAAATCGATGGCTGCTTTTTATTTTTAAGAGATTAATACTTGTTTATGATTATCTTGTCGACAGTGACGGGCATTCAGCTTTTCCGGAATGCGGCACGTTTTCTCTCGCGGGGATCAAGAATCCGTTTTCTGATCCGCAGGCTTTTCGGAGTGACTTCCAACAGTTCGTCCCAGTCGATATATTCAATGCACTGTTCCAGTGAAAGAATCCTGGGCGGGGTGAGTTTTAATGCTTCATCCGCATTGGAGGAACGGGTATTGGTCAGATGCTTGGTCTTACAGACATTCAGTTCGATATCGTCGGCTTTTCCGTTCTGGCCGATGACCATGCCACCGTACACTTTTTCGCCAGGACCTACAAAGAGGGTCCCTCTTTCCTGAGCAGAGAAGAGACCGTATGTTACAGTCTCACCGGCTTCGAAGGCGATAAGAGATCCGGTCTTGCGGAAGGGGAAGTCGCCTTTGTAGGGAGAATAGCCGTCGAAGATGGTGTTGAGGATGCCGGTTCCCTTGGTGGATGTCAGGAAGTCACCACGGAACCCGATGAGTCCGCGGGACGGAATATGAAATTCCAGGCGGACAGTGCCGTCGCTTGCAGTGCTCATACCCTGCAGTTCGCCTTTTCGTTCACTCAGCATCTGGATGACGGTGCCTGAATAGGGCTCCGGAACATCGACATAGGCAAGTTCCATGGGTTCCATTTTGCGGCCGCGTTCATCAAATTTATAGAGTACTTCCGGTTTGCTTACAGCAAACTCATATCCTTCACGACGCATATTTTCGATCAGGACGGAAAGGTGCAGCTCGCCCCGGCCGGATACCTTAAAACACTCGGTGGTCTCCGTATCTTCGACACGGAGACTGACATCTGTATTGAGCTCCCGGTACAGACGGTCTCTAAGATGGCGGGAAGTGACATACTTGCCTTCCTGCCCGGCCAGCGGACTGTCGTTAACCATAAAGTTCATGGCGATGGTCGGCTCGGAGATTTTCTGGAAGGGGATGGATTCCGGATCGTCGCCGCCAGCCAGGGTATCGCCGATATGGATCTCCGAAATACCGGAGATCGCCACGATGGATCCTACGGAGGCGGAACGGACTTCCACCTTTGTCAGGCCGTCAAACTCGTAGAGCTTGCTGATCTTTACCTTCTGGCGTTTGGAGGAGTCGTGGTGATTTAAAAGGGTTAGCTCCTGGTTTACGGAGATGGTACCGTTTTCCACCTTGCCGACGCCGATACGGCCTACATATTCATTATAATCGATGGTGCTGATCAGCACCTGTGTATCCGCCTCAGGGTCACCTTCAGGGGCCGGGATATATTTAAGGATCGTCTCGAACAGGGGGACCATGTTTTCCGGCGTGTCAGCCAGATCCAGCACGGCATGGCCTGCCTTGGCGGATGCATAGAGGAAGGGGCAGTCCAGCTGCTCGTCCGATGCTTCCAGATCCATCAGAAGTTCTAGGACTTCGTCGATCACTTCGGCTGGT